>NZ_JAIVPF010000056.1:0-58171 GCF_053528595.1 Leucobacter sp.
ACGGCAAGATTCTCGAACGTATCGGGGTAAACCATGTGATCTATCCCGAGCGAGAAGCGGGCGAGCGGGTCGCGCACCTGCTCTCGGGCAGCATGCTCGATTTCATCCAGTTCGACAACAACTACGTGATCGCGAAGATGTACCCGCCCCGGTCCATCCGCGGCCGGTCGCTCACGGAGAGCGGCGTGCGCACCCGCTACCGGGTCACGGTGGTCGGAGTGAAGACGCCCGGCCAGCCGTTCACGCACGCCACCCAGGACACGGTGATCTCCCCGCACGACCTCATCATCGTGAGCGGCACCGCCGCCGACGTGGAGCGCTTCGCCGCGATCGGGTAGGCGCGGGGCCACCCGAAGCGGGAGGCCCGTCATCCTGCGCGACGAAGGAGCGGATCTCGTCCTGCTGCGCGAGCGGAGCGAGTCGCCGTACGCAGGATCCACCACGGTCGTGGATCCCGCGACCGCGCGCAGAATGCACGGAAGCCTGATGGCACGACCGACGAACGCGGGCGTCGAAGCTCTGCGGCGCCGCGGCGGCTACCCCCTGGCGGCCGCGGCCGCCACCTCTGCGAAGACCCCGGCGACCCAGTCGCGGGCCGCATCGGCGGCGGGGATGGACCCGCCCGCGTCGTGCCGCCCGTACTCCCCCAGCCGCGCGGCGCCGCAGGCCTGCAGCGCCTCGTCGACGAGCTCGCTGCCGCGCGAGTAGGTGCGCTCGTAGCTGCGGTCCCCCATCCCGAAGACGGCGTAGCGCAGGCCGCTCAGGTCGGGGCGGTCCTCGCTCAGCTCGCGGTGGAACGGCTGCGCGGCACTCGGCACCTCGCCGTCGCCGTAGGTGGCGCAGACGATGAGGTGCAGGCGCGTGGGATCGAGCCCGGCGGCGCTCGTCTCGGCGAGGTCGCGCACCTCCACGTCCGCGTCGTCGCCGAGCACGCGCGCGAGCTCGTCGGCGACGAGCTCCGCCCCGCCCGACTCCGTGCCGAAGAGGATGGTCGTCGGCACCCCCGCGCCGATCGCCGCGGCCGCGCCCGTCTCGAGCGGCGGCAGCTCGAGGCTGTCATCGCCCGCTGCGGCGAGCTGCGCCTCCCGGCTCGGCAGCTTCGCGCGCTCGCGCCCCGGGGCCGCGGTGAGGCGTTCGCGCAGGTCGATGCGGCGCCACCCGTCGAAGTCGGTCTCGCCCTCCACCTCGGGCAGCCCGGGCGCCGCGACGGTCACGGCGCCGGACTGCAGGTCGGCCGAGATGAGGCGGGCGAGCTCGCGCGCGTCGGCGCGCTGGTCGGGGATCGTGCCGCGCGGCCCCCGGCGCAGCCACCCGGCGGTGTAGAGGCCGGGCGAGACCCGGCCGTCGGGGTGCGAGCCCGGCTCGACCGGCGTGCCCTCGTCGGCCGCGAAGCCGATGGCGGTGACGACGTCGGTCGCGGGGATCCGCACCTCGCCGTCCGGGCCGCGGAACACCGCGGCCTCGACCCGGCCCTCCCCCTCGAGGCACTCCGGCGACAGGCCGAACCACCACTCGATGGTGATGCGCGGCCGGGCCGAGGACCCGTCCGCGCCCCCCGCTGCGAGCGCCCGCACGGCGTCGATGCGCGCGTCGCGCCCGTCGCCCGGCAGCTCCCCCGCGCCGTGCACGACGTGCCGCACTCCGGGCAGGCCGGCGAGCTCGCGCACCATCACCGGGTCGAACTTCGCCGCAGCCGGGCCGCTGCGCCCGACGAGGTGCACGGTGCGCACGCGCCCGGTGAAGCGCCCGTGCGCGGCATCGTCGATGTCCGAGCCGTCGAGTCCCGCGGCGTCGCGCGCGACGAGCCGGGTGATGTCCATGGCCACGTTGCCGTGCCCGACCACGACGACGCTCTCGCCCAGCGGTTCGGGAGCGGTCTCGTCGGGGTGGCCGTTGAGGAAGCGCGTGACGGCCCCGGCCCCGCGCACGCCCGCGAGATCCGCGCCGGGAACCGGGAGCCGCGCGTCGCGGTGCATCCCGGTCGCGAGCACCACGACGTCGTACGCCCGCTCGAGCTCCTCGAGCGCGACGTCGACGCCGAGCCGGCAGTTGCCGCGGAAGCGCACGCCCTCCTCGGTGAAGAGGCGGTCGAACTGGCGCGCGACGGCCTTCGTGCCCTGGTGGTCGGCCGCGACGCCGTATCGCACGAGTCCGTACGGAGTGGGCAGTTCGTCGAACACGTCGATCGGCGCGGCGGGGAGGGTGCGTCGCAGCGCCTGCGCCGTGAAGCTCCCCGCGGGGCCCGACCCCACGATCGCGACGCGGGGCGCCACCGCGTCGCCCCCGCGGTCCGCGGTCGCGGGCTCGGACGCCGCCCGGCGACCGCTCCACGTCACGGGCAGCTTCAGCATGCCCCGGAACACCCAGCCGCCGATCTCGGCGGGATCCTCCTCGACGAGCGACAGCCCCTCGAGCGATGAGAAGAGCAGCGGAAGCGCGACCTCGGCGACCTCGGCACGGGCGGCCCAGGCTCCGAGGCACACGTGCACGCCCTTGCCGAAGGCGAGGTGCGGCTTCGCCTCGCGGCGGATGTCGAATGCGTCGGGATCCTCCCAGACGCGCTCGTCGCGGTTGGCCGAGAGGATGCAGATGCCCAGCCGTGCGCCCGCCGGCAGGCGCACACCGGCCAGATCGGTGTCCCGCGTCACCTGGCGCGAGTAGAGCCCGATGGGCGCCACCCAGCGGATCGTCTCGTCGAAGACCGCGTGCCAGAGCGAGGGGTCGCTCTCGGCCGCAGCCCGCTGCTCGGGGTGGGTGAGCATGCCCCACGCGGCGACGCCGAGCGCGTCGCGTGGCTCGTTGAGCCCGCCGCCGATCGTCATCTTCACGTTGGCCCGGATGCGGTCGAGGGGCATCCGGTAGTCGGGGATCTGCAGCAGCTGGGACAGCAGCGACTCGTTCGGGTGGGAGGCGTGCCACGCGAGCATCTCGTCGAGCGCGGCGTCGACCTCGTCGAAGGACTGCTTGCCGAGCGCCCACACCTCGGGGTCGTCGGCGTAGTTGCCGGTGGCGTCGATCATGGTCTGGGACCAGCGCTGCAGATCCTCCTGCGTGGCGTTGTGCAGGCCGATGAGCTCGCGCAGGCTCTCCGCCGCGAACGGAGCCGCGAAGTCCCAGATCAGATCGGCGCCGGGTCCCTTCTCGAGCATCTCCTCGAGGTAGCGCTCGGCGTTGCGCTGGAACTTCGACTTCCAGATGCGCTGCACCGCGCCCGGCCGGAGCGCGGGCTGCCAGGCCTTGCGCTCGATGTAGTGCTCGGGATCGTCGCGCCGCAGCATGGAGTGCCCCATGGCCCGGATCTGCAGCGACCCCTCCTCGTCGGCCGAGAAGATCTCCTGATCGAGCTCGGTCTCGTGCACCGCCTCGTAGGAGGTGATCAGGTAGCGGCCCACCTGCGGCACCCAGTGCACGCCGCCCTCGGCGCGGAGCCGCTCGTAGATGGGGAAGGGATCGCGGTAGAGATCGGGGATGGTCACCCAGTCCGCGACCGGAGCCTCGTTGCTCGTCATTGCACACCTCGTTGTTCTGGACTGCCGTACGCCTCCGAGTATGCGCTCCCCATAAAGGAAACAAAAGCGGAATTATCTGCATTGCTTATTCGGAAGGGTGGGATAATGGGCGCATGTCTCCGACTCCTCGCCGCCGCAGCCCCGCCGAGCGGCGCCCCGCCCCCGGCTTCCCGGCGGGAGCAGCGCATGGCTGAGCCGTTCGACGCACCGCTGCCCGCGTTCACGCTGCGGCAGCTGGCCTACTTCGTCGCGGCCGCCGACGAGGGCACGATCACGGGCGCGGCGGAGCTGCTCCGCGTCTCCCCCTCGGCGATGTCGGACGCCATCACCGAACTCGAGTCGGTGCTGCGCGAGCGGTTGTGCGTGCGCCGGCGCGCGCACGGGCTCACGCTCACCCCGGCCGGCGAGCAGCTCGTGCACCACGCCCGGCGCATGCTGGCCGAGGCCGAGGAGCTGCACCGCTCCGTGGGCGGCGGCGGACAGCTGTCGGGTCCCGTGGTGATCGGCTGCTACCCCACGCTCGCGCCCGCGATCCTGCCTCCACTGCTCCAGGGCTTCGCCGCGCTGCACCCCGACATCGAGCTCTCCATCCGCGAGGCGACGCAGGATCGCCTGGCGGCGGATCTCGCCTCCGGCCGCATCGACGTCGCCTTCGTGTACGACATGCTCGTGCCGGGCGACACGGAGCGCGCCCGGCTCACCGAGCTGCAGGCCCACGCGCTGCTCGCCGCGACGCACCCGCTGGCCGATCGCAGGACCGTGCGGCTCGAGGATCTGGTCGAGGACGACCTGATCCTGCTCGACGCCCCGCCCTCGAGCGAGCACACGCTCTCGGTGTTCGCCGAGCGCGGCCTCCGCCCGCGCATCCGGCACCGCACCGCCAGCTACGAGGTGGTGCGCACGCTCGTCGCCCGCGGGCTCGGCTACGGCGTCCTCGTCTCGCGCGTCGCCAACCCCGACAGCTACGAGGGGCTGCCGCTCGTCGCGAAGACGATCGTGCCGGCCGTGCGACCGGTCGCCATCGACATGATCTGGGCGCCGGACCGGCCGGTCCCCGCGCGAACCCGCGCCCTCATCGAGTTCGCGCGGGGCGTCGACTGGCCCGTGTGAGCGGCACCCGGCGCGGGCGGCGATCCCAGGCGCGACCGCCGAACCCAGCGCTCACGCTCTTCACCCGTCGGATTCTCGTCCGCTCGGAGATGACCTAGGATCGACAATGCCTCCCGGCCGCGCTGCGAATGCCGCGCCGCGCGAACGAACACGATAGACGAAGGAGTCGAATCGATCATGAGCGCTTCCGCCGAGTCCAGTCTCACTCCGACCGGGACCATAGCCACCGAGACCGATCGGCGGCGAGTGGTATTCGCCACCGTGGTCGGCACCACTGTGGAGTGGTACGACTTCTTCATCTACGCGCAGGGCGCCGCGCTCGTCTTCGCGGCGCTCTTCTTCGAGCCCGCCGGGGCCGGAATGGCCCAGATCCTGTCGTTCTTCACCGTCGGCATCAGCTTCCTGTTCCGTCCGCTCGGGGCGTTCCTCGCCGGTCACTTCGGCGACAAGTACGGCCGGCGCATCGTGCTCATGTGGACGCTCATCCTGATGGGGGTGGCGACGACGCTCGTCGGGCTGCTGCCGACGTATGCGACGATCGGTGCGGCGGCTCCGATCCTGCTGATCTGCCTGCGCGTGCTGCAGGGCGTCTCGGCGGGCGGAGAATGGGGCGGTGCCGTGCTGATGGCGGTCGAGCACGCCCCGAAGACCAAGCGCGGTCTGTACGGCTGCTCGCCGCAGATCGGCGTGCCGCTCGGCATGCTGCTCGCGTCGGGCGTCATGGCGCTCGTCGCGCTGCCGGGCCAGGAGTTCTTCCTCTCGTGGGGCTGGCGCATCCCGTTCCTGTTCAGCTTCGTGCTGATCCTGATCGGCTTCTACATCCGCCGCAAGGTCGAGGAGAGCCCGGTGTTCACCGAGATCGCCGAGCGCGCCGAGGCGACGAAGAACCCCGTCGGCAAGCTCTTCCGCCGCTTCACCCCGCTCGTCATCCTCGCAGCGCTCATCTTCGCGGGCAACAACGCGGTCGGCTACATGTCGACCGGCGGCTTCATCCAGCGCTACGCCACCGACCCCATGGGCCCGCTCGGCATGGAACCCGCGCCGGTGCTGCTGGCGGTGACCGGTTCGGCCGCCACCTGGCTGATCTTCACCTGGGTCGGCGGATGGCTCAGCGACAAGATCGGCCGCCGCACCACCTACATCATCGGCTGGATCGCGTTGCTGATCGGGATCGCGGCCCTGTTCCCGCTCGTGAACACCGGCAGTATCGGCATGCTGTTCCTGGGCCTGGCGATCCTGACGATCGGGCTCGGACTCACCTACGGACCTCAGGCGGCCCTGTACTCGGAGCTGTTCCCGGCATCCGTCCGTTTCTCGGGTGTGTCGATCTCGTACGCGATCGGCGCGATCGTCGGCGGCGCCTTCGCCCCCATGATCGCCACCGCGCTCGTGCAGGCGACCGGCACCACCGTGTCGGTGCAGATCTACCTGTCGGCGCTCGTCGTGCTCGGGCTCGTCGCGACGCTGCTCGTGAAGGACCGCATGGGGATCCCGCTCGGCCCCGACAGCGAGGCCGAGCAGGCGAAGATGCCGATCTACGGCCTCTCGAAGGGCTGAGTGACTCCGATCCCGGTGCGCGGCGGAGGGACCGGGTCCCTCCGCCGCGCACCGTCGGGATTCAGACGGTGATGACCTTGGGCGCGGCCACCGCCTTCAACCCGCGCGCACCGGTCAGCCGTTGATGACCTGCGGAACCGCCACGGCTTTCAAGCCCTCCACGCCGAATTCGAGGCCGTACCCGGACCCCTTGATCCCGCCGAAGGGGATCATCGGGTGCACGCCGCCGTGGGAGTTGATCCATACCGTTCCCGCTTCGATGCGCGCTGCGATCGCCCGCGCCGACTCGGGATCGCCCGACCACACGGACGCGCCGAGACCCTCGTTCGAATCGTTCGCCAAGCGGATCGCCTCCTCCACATCGGAGTAGCGGACGATCGGCAGTGCAGGCCCGAACTGCTCCTGCTGCACCAGAGCGTTCTCGTGATCGATGTCGGCGACGAGCGTGGTCGGGAAGAAGTACCCCGGAGCCTCGGGATCGGGATCTCCGCCGATCAGCACGCGCGCACCGGAGGCCTTCGCCTGTTCGACGAGGTCGTTCACGATCGCCCACTGGTTCCGGTTGGTGAGGGGACCGAGCAGGCTCGCCTCCTCCGTGCCGCGCCCCATCACGATCGTCTGGGCGAAGGCCGTCAGGTGCGCGCAGACCTCTTCGTAGACGCTGTCGTGCACGTACAGGCGCTTCAGCGCGGCGCAGGTCTGGCCGGTGTTGATGAACGCGCCCCAGAAGAGCCCCTCCGCGATCGCGGCGGGGTCGACATCCGGCAGCACGATCCCCGGGTCGTTCCCGCCCAGTTCGAGCGTGAGACGCGTGATGTTCTCGGCGGAGTTGCGGATGATCGCCCGCCCCGTCTCGGTCGAACCGGTGAACATCACCTTGCCGATGGCAGGGTGCTCCACGAGCCGGTTGCCGACCTCGCGGTTGCCCGATACGACGGTGAGCACCCCCTCGGGGAGCGCGCGGTTCATCAGCTCGACGACGGCGAGCACGCTCAGCGGCGTGTCCGACGCGGGTTTCACGACGACGGCGTTGCCCATGCGCAGGGCGGGCGCGATCTGCCAGATGGCGATCAGAGCCGGCCAGTTCCACGGCCCGATCGCCGCGACCACGCCGATCGGGCGGTAGTGCAGCTGCGCCCGCGCGCCTTCGTCGTCGATCACGCTCTCGGGCTCGAGCGGTGTCGCGGCGGCCGTGCGCAGCCAGGCGGCGCAGCCTCCCGCTTCGAAACGCGCTCCCGGACCGTTGAGCGGCTTCCCCTGCTCGCGGGTGATGATCTGCGCGAGCGCCTCGGCGCTCCGCTCGATCTCGTCCGCCGCCCGGTTCATGGCGGCCGCTCGGCCCTCATGCCCGAGTGCCGCCCACGCCGGCTGCGCGGCCTGCGCGCGCTCGACGGCAGCATCGACGTCGGCGACCGTCTGCACGGCGACGTGGCCGACGGTGCTGCCGTCGGCGGGATCCTCCACCGCTCGTCCGGCCGAGGGGTCGACCGTGACGACGCGCAGCAGCGAATCGAAATCGAGTGGTTCGTGGGTACTCATCTGTTACTCCTGTCTGTGGGTGGTGCGATGGAAGGGGCGGGGCACGAGCAGCCCCGCCCCGTGACTCCTACTGGACGTCGGAGAACCGCTCCTCCTGCCAGGGGGTCGGGGTGAACACGCCGTCGGCGACCGTGAACACCGCGATGTTCGAGGGATCGGTGTTGTTGTGGTTGGTCGCGCTCCACTCGTACGCGCCGTTCGAGGTCACCATCGAGGTCTCTTCGAGCGCGTCGCGCACCCCGTCGCGCGAGAGCTCGGCGGCATTCCGCATCGCTTCGATGACGAGCCAGGTGCCCGCATACGCGTCGGAGGTGAACTGGGCGACATCGGTGTCGTACTCCGCGCGCAGCCCCTCGGCTAGACGATCGACCTGCGTCTTCGTTTCGCTCTCGGGCAGGAAATCGCCGATGACCGCGTTGTAGCCGTTGAGGATCACCCCGTCCGCCTCGGCACCAGCGGCATCGGACCACAGCGTCGACGCCTGAGCACCGGTGAGGAAGAGCTGGGTGTCGAGGTCGGCTTCTGCCAGCGCCTTCGTGATGATGACCGGCGCCGCTCCGGTCCCCCAGAAGAGGAATCCGTCGGGATCCGCGTCCCTCACCTTCTGGATGATGCCCGAGAATTCGGTGTCGGCGGTCTTGAAGGCCTCGTCGACGACGATCTCCACGCCGTAGTCCGCTGCGGCGGCGACGGTGTTCTCCCAGCCTCCCTCCGCGAACACGTCGTCACTCGCGTGGGCGACGGCGAGAGTCGTCATTCCGTTGTCCTGCATGTATTCGAGCAGCGGGTTCGTCCAACCGGAGGTGTCCGGCGGCACGTTGAAGATATACGGGTCCGTTTCGGCCGGCAGCGTGTCGTTCGACGACAGGGACACGTAGGAGATGCCGGCCCTCGATGCCACCGGCGCCGCCGCGACCGCCCCGTTCGAGTCGGGGGTACCGAGGATCGCCAGAACGTCGTCGTCGCCGAGCGCCGAGTTGACGTTGACGACCGACTGGTCCGCGACGGTCTTGTCGTCGAGCACCACGAGTTCGATCTGGCGGCCGTCGATGCCGCCCTCCTCGTTCGCCTGCTTGACGGCGACGGTCGCACCCTGCACATTGCCCTCGCCGAGCGGCTGGTAGGCGCCCGTGACGCTGGTGACCAGTGCGATCTTCACCGGTGCATCGCTCTCGCTTCCGCCACCGGTCGAGTCCGATGCGCATCCGGCGATCCCGAGCGCGAGCGCTGCCGCGCCCCCGACGAGGGCCGCACGCCATTGTGCTGTTCTCATGTGTGTTCTCCTTGCGTAGTGGGTGTGGATGGGTGTTGCGGTTCTTGAGCGCCCCGGGTCGAGGGCGATGGCGCGGGATCCGGGGAGGCCCCCCGCGCGCGCCGTCCGATGCGCATGATCAGCGTGCGGATCGCCGGATACACGCCGCCCGGGAGCAGCAGCATCGTGAGCAGCAGGAGCGCCGCGTAGACGGCGTAGTTCAGGATCGTCGGCAATTCGGGCGGCATGCCGGGCATCGTGCCGACGGCATTGAGCGCCTGGAGCAGCAGCATCACGAGCACGGTGCCGATCACTGGCCCGAGCACCGTGCTGAGACCGCCGACCACCGCGAAGATGACGAACTGGATCGAGAGGTTCACCGTGAAGCTCGCGGGCGAGATGAATCCGATGAAGAGCGCGTACAGCCCCCCGGCGAGGCCGGCGTAAGCCGCCGACAGGGCGAAGACGTTCCTCCGGTACGCCTCGACGTTCACGCCGGCGCTCGTCGACGCGACCTCGCTCGTCGCAAGGGCCCGAAGCGCACGGCCGGGGCGGGACAGGATCACGTTGCGGCTGATGAGCATCACCAGCAGCAGCAGGCCGAGCGCCACGAGCGCGTAGTGCTCGGGTTCGCGGATCACGATACTCCCGACGCTGAGCGGAGGGATGCCCTGCAGCCCCGTGGCGCCGCCCAGGAAGTCCAGCTGACTGAACACGGAATTGATGATGAGCAGCAGCGCCAGCGTCCCGAACGCGAGATAGTGTCCCCGCAGTTTCAGGAGCGGCAGGCCGATCAGCCACCCGAGAGCGTAGGCGATGATCGGCGCGAGCACCAGACCGAGGAGCGGAGGCAGCCCGGCCGTGGCGACGGACCCCGAGGCGTAGGCGCCGATCGCGTAGAACGCGGCCTGCCCGATGGACACCTGTCCCGCGTACCCCATCAGCATCGAGATGCCCACCGCCACCATCGCCGACAGGCCCATCAGCACGTAGACGACGACACCGGAGCGCGGGAGCAGGAAGGGGACGATCGCTGCCAGCGCGACGGCCAGGATCGCGATCGCGATCAGTATGGAACGACGCATCACACCACCTCTTCGGTTATGGTCCGGCGTCGGCCCGCCTGGACGATCATCACGATCAGCACGATCACCAGCGCACCCGAGAGCTGGTTCTCGGTGCCCAGATACCCGCCGATGAGCGCTTGCGCGACGCCCAGCAGGACGCCTCCCCACAGCGCGGGACCGACTTTGTTGAGTCCCCCGAAGACCGCTGCGGCGAATCCGTAGATCGCGAACGCGATGTCCGAGCTGAAGGCGACGGGCTGCAACGGGGTGATGAGCACCCCCGCGATGCCGCCGACCGCTCCCGCGATGGCGAAGGCGATGAGTCCCGAGCGACGGATGCTGATTCCCTGCAGCTGGGCGGCGAACGGGTTGGCCGCGGCCGCAGTCAGCCCCTTGCCGAGGTAGGTGCGATGGAAGAACCACCACAGCAACCCGAAGACCACGAGCGTCGCCACGGCCACGAACAGGTACTGCGTCTGCAGCCTGGCCCCGAACACCGACAGGTATCCGGGGATGCCCGAGAAGGACTGCGGCGTCGAGCCGAAGATCAGGATGTTGATCGCGTAGAAGCCGACACCGGCTCCGAGCGTCACCAGGAGCGCGGCGAGCGAGGTGCGCGCCGCCATCGCGAGCAGGCCGATGAGCACGCTCACGATGGCCGCGCCGAGCACCGCGATGAGTTCGGTGACGCCGCGGGGCAGTCCGGCGCTCACGAGCGCTGCACAGGCGAGTCCGGCGAACACCGGAGCGACGCCCTGCGCGAAGTTGACGATGCGGGTCGTGCGATGCACGACGACGTAGCCGACGCCGAGCAGTGCGTAGGAGCTCCCCACGGCGATTCCCGTCAGCAGATAGGTCAGGAACTGATCCATGCTCACATCTCCCAATCGGACAGGTCGCCGAGATAGGCTCGGGCGATCTCGGGGCTCGATCGCAGCTCCGCACTGAGTCCCTCGTGGCTGATCCGTCCCGTCTCCATCACGTACGCACGCTCGCAGAGTTCCAGAGCCACCGTGGCGTTCTGCTCGATCAGCAGCAGCCCGAGACCTTCTTCGCGGTTGAGCTCCCGCAGGTATGACACGAGCACGCTCACGATCCGGGGAGCCAGCCCGAGGGACAGCTCGTCGATCACCAGCACCTTGGGACGCGACATCAACGCGCGCCCGATCGCGACCATCTGCTGCTGCCCGCCCGAGAGCGTGCCGGCCTGCTGATGGCGCACCCGGACGAGCTCAGGCAGCACCTCGAAGATCGTGTCGGTCGACCGCTCGCGGCGGCCCAGCCTCCAGGCGCCCAATTGCAGGTTGTCCTCCACGGAGAGGGAGCCGAACAGCTGCCGCCCCTCGGGCACCAGGGCGACTCCCTCGACGCGAACCGTGCCCGACTTCGGGGCGATGGTGCCGGCGAGGGTCTTCGCCAAGGTGGATTTGCCGGCGCCATTGGCCCCGACGAGTGCCACCATCTCACCCGATTCGACCTGCAGGGCGACCCCGTTCACCGCAGTCGCCTGCCCGTATGCGACGACCAGGTTCTCGACGGCGATCATGCGGCGGCCTCGCTCCCGATATAGGCGGCGACCACCCGAGGATCGCGGAACACCTCGGCCGGCCGGCCCCTCGCGATCACCCGTCCCAGATCGAGCACGGTCATGGTGTCGGCGACGCGCGTCACGAAGGCGACGTCGTGCTCCACGAGCATGATGGTGATGCCCTCAGCACGCATCTCCTCGATGAGCTCGGCGAGATCGCGGCGCTCCTCGTGGCGCAGCCCGGAGGCCGGTTCGTCGAGCATCAGCAGACGTGGCCTCGCCACGAGCGCTCGAGCCACCTGCAGACGCCGCTGATGCCCCAGCGGCAGTGCCTCGGCCGGCTGATCGGCGACGGAGCTCAGACCGACCTTGTCGATGGCCGCGCGCGCGGCTTCGAAGATCTGATCCTCCTCGCGGCGATGCCTCGGGCTGCGGAACACCGCACCCGCGAACCCGGTACGGCTCCAGGTGTGAGCGCCGACCGAGACGTTCTCGAGCACGGTCATGCCCCGGAAGATCCGGGCGCCCTGGAAGACGATCGCCATGCCGAGCGCGGCGCGGCGCGACGGCGAGAGTCGTTGGATGGGCTCGCCGGCGAACGCGATCTCCCCGCTCTCCACCGGCAGCTGACCGACGATGAGATTGAAGAGGGTCGACTTTCCGGCGCCGTTCGGCCCGATGACCGCGTGCACCTCGCCGGTCGAGACCTCGAGCGACACGTCGTCGACCGCGTATACTCCGCCGAACGATCGCCGGACACGCGAAACGTCAAGCATCGGTCGCGCTCCTCGCATCGGTACGGAAAACAGCTGTGATCAGCATCGGCATACTCCTTCGCAGGCAGTGCTGTAGCCGGGCCGCCTCGGTCGAGAGGCCCTGGACGCGCTGGGAAACGGGAATCGGGGCTGCGCGAGTACCCCGCCGTGGAGTCAGATGGCGAGTCCGCCGATCCAGACCCCCTTCTCCTCGAGATACTCCTCGATAGCCGCGGCCCCCATCTCACGGCCCCAGCCGCTGGCCTTGAAGCCGCCCCACGGCGCCGCAGGATCGGGCACCGGGAGCATGTTCACGTACACGGCGCCGGCCTCGAGTCTCGCGGCGAACTCGTGGGCCTCGTTCAAGTCGGTCGTCCAGACCGCGGCTGCGAGACCGTACTCGGTGTCGTTGGCGCGTGCCACCAGGTCGTCGACATCGTCGTAGGCCATCACCGGCATCACCGGCCCGAAGATCTCCTCGCGCACGATCGTCATGTCGTCGCGCACATCGGTGACGACGGTCGGCTCGAAGAAGTACCCGTCGGCGAGGTCGCCGCCCGGACGGCCGCCACCGCTGACGATGGTGGCGCCCTCGTCTCGCGCGGTCTGCACGTATCGCTCCACACGAGACAGGTGCTCGGCGGAGTTCAGCGGACCCAACACCGTGTCCGCCGCGAGGCCGTTGCCGAGCCTGAGCTTCGCGGCTTCCTCGGCGAGTCGGCGTGTGAACTCCTCGACGATGCTCGAGTGCACGTAGAAGCGGGAGTACGCGGCGCACACCTGACCGCTGTTGAGCACGTTGCCGAGCAGATTGCCCTGCACGGCCTGTTCGATATCGGCCTTCGCGGTGACGATGCTCGGCGACTTGCCGCCGAGTTCCAGCGTGACCCGCTTCAGGTTCCCCGCCGAAGCGCGCACGATCGCACGCCCCACCGACGTCGACCCGGTGAAGCTCACCTTGTCGACGTCGGAGTGCTCGGAGAGCAGCCGCCCGGCGTCCGGGCCGCCCGTGATGAGATTCACCACCCCGGCCGGCACTCCGGCCTCGTGCAGCAGTTCCACCAGTCGCACCGTCGACAGCGGCGTCTGCTCGGCAGGCTTGATGACGACGGTGTTGCCCGCGGCGAGCGCAGGCGCCACTTTCCAGACGGTGGTCATGAATGGGAAGTTCCACGGGATGATGAGCGCGCAGACGCCGACCGGCTCCTTGCGCGTGTACTGCAGCACACCGGGCACGCTGACGGCGTTGGTCGAGCCCGCGATCTTCGTCGGCCACCCGGCGAAGTAGCGCAGATGAGCCGCCGCTCCGGGGATGTTCACACCGCGGCTCACACCCAACGGCTGTCCCACATCCCGTGTCTCCAGCTCTGCCAGCTCGTCCGCATGGGCGTCGATGAGCTCGGCCGCACGCCACAGGATGCTGCCGCGCTCCGCGGGGGAGATACCGGCCCAGGGTCCCTTGAGGGCGGCGCGGGCCGCCGACACCGCGGCGTCGACGTCGGCGGGGGTCGCGTCGGAGGCCGTCGCGAACACCGCGCCGGTGGCGGGATCGTAGACATCGAACGCCTCTCCGTCCGAGGCGGCGCGCCACTCGCCGTCGATGCAGATCGTACGTGCGGTCGAGAGTTCGGTGGACATCAGCGGGTACCTGCTTCCTCGAGACGGGAATCTTCCAGAATGAAATCGGCGACGCGCTCGCCGACGAGCACAGCCGGTCCGTGCGTGTTGCCGGAGGGCACGAACGGGAAGATCGAGCAGTCGGCCACACGCAGCCCCTCGATCCCGTGGACGGACAGACGGGGATCCACCACCGCCTGTGCGTCCCGCCCCATCTTGCAGGTGCCGGACGGGTGATGGTACGTGAGGATCTGCTCCTTGATGTACTGCTCGAGAGCCTCCCCCCGCACCTCGGCACCGGGGAACAGCTCGGCGCCCCGCTCATCGGCGAGCGCCGGCTGGTCCGCGATCTCGCGGCACTTCTCGATCGCGGCGACCATGGTCTGCAGATCGGTCGGATCGCCGAAGTAGTTGAGGTCGATCCGCGGCGCGTCATGCGGATCGTTCGAGTCGAGGAACACCCGCCCGGTGCTGAAAGGACGGATGACGCCGGCCAGGAAGGTGAAGGCCTGCTCCGGCACGTCCTTCCCACGCACAGGCATCCCGCGGGCGACCAGGATCGGCTGCAGATCCGGCGCCTGCAGCGCCGGATCCGACTTCGCGAAGAAGTGGCACTCGGTGCCGTTCGCCCGCTGCGGTTCGAGCGGGCGCGTCGCCTCGAACACGATCGGCACCAGGAAGTGATCCTGCAGGTTCTCACCCACACCGGGAAGATCGCGACGCACGGGCACCCCGATGCGGTCGAGCTCCTCGCGGGGACCGATACCGCTCAGCATCAGCAGCTGAGGCGACTGGTAGGAACCGGCGCTGAGCACCACATCACCGGCGGAGACGAGTTCGATCTCCTCGCCGCCGTGCTCGATCACGACGCCGCTGCAACGGTCGCCGTCGAAGCGCAGACGGAGCGCCAGGGAGTTGGCGAACACGCTCAGTCCCGGATCGTCCTGCACCGGCTCGAGGTAGGCGTCCCACGAAGTGACGCGCACCCCGTCGCGTGCGTTGATCTGCGCCACCGTGATCCCGATCGGGTCCTCACCGTTGTAGTCGGGGTTGTGCGGCAGACCCGCTTGCACCCCGGCCTCGATGAAGCGGTGCGTGAGGCGGTTCGGGTCGTGGTTGAGGGTGACCGGCATCGGACCGCCCGTGCCGCGATACTCGTCGGCACCGCCCTCGAAATCCTCGAGCCGCTTGTACACGGGCAGCACCTCGTCCCAGCTCCACCCCGGCGCTCCCTGGTGGGCCCACGCATCGAAATCGGCGCGCACGCCTCTGGCGTGGACCAGCCCGTACATGGCGCTGGATCCGCCGAACACCTTGCCCCGTGGCAGATCGACGACGGTGCCGGCCGAGTGCACCTGGGGCTCGGAGACGAACCGCCAATCCGTCTCGAGCCCCCACAGCTCCCAGATCCGGGTGATATCGGTGATCCGTTCATCTGCGATCGGACCGCCCGCCTCGATGAGAGCGACGGTTCGCCCCGCATCGAGCAGACGGCGGGCCGCGGCGCAGCCGGCCGATCCGGCACCGATGACGATGTGGTCGAAGACGCGACCGCTCGGAAGTCCACGGCTCATGCGCTCTCCCCTTTCCGCTGCGACTCTGCAGCACCGTGTCGCGGATCCCGGAGGTCGAAGATCCGCGTGTGATCGACATCGCCCAGCTGGGCCAACGCGTCGGAGAAGGACGAGGCGACGGTGCGCACCAGCGGCGCATCGACCCCGGCGGCTACGACGAGGTCCCGTGCGACGCCGACGTCCTTCGCGTACAGCGGCAGCGCGAAGCCCGTGTCGAAGGTGCCGGGGACCACGTGCCCGGCCATCACCACCTCGGAGACGAAGCTCCGCGCGGTCGAGCCGTTCCAGATCTCCACCATCGTGGCCGGGTCGAGTCCGTAGTGCCGACCGGCTGCGAGCGCCTCGAAGCAGGCGATCGTGGTGGCTCCGGCGACCACGTTGTTGAGGGCCTTCATCGCGTGAGCCGAACCCACCGGGCCCGTGCGGAACACCGCACGGCTCATCGCCTCGAGCACCGGCATCACCGGCGCCGTCGCCTCGTCGTCTCCGCCGAGCATGATCGCCAGGGATCCGGCTTCGGCCCCACTGACCCCGCCCGAGACCGGCGCATCGACGAGCACCACGCCGGCGTCGGAGGCGCGCCGCGCCGATGCGATGGTGTCCGAGGGGTTCGAGGAGCTCATGTCCACGATCCTCGCTCCAGCGGGAAGCGCAGCGACCACACCGCCGTCGAACAGCACCGAGGACACGATCGCGCTCGTCGGCAGCATCGTGATGACGACATCCGTGTCGGCGAAATCGCTCGCCTGCTCCCAGAGCCCGGCCCCGCATTCGGCGGCCACGACGGCAGCGGCCTCCCGATCCGCGTCGAACACCGCGAGGTCGAACCCGGCGGCAGCGATGTGGCGGGCCATCGGACGGCCCATGCGCCCGACGCCCACGACCGCGACCCGGGTCATGAGAGCGCCGCCTTCTCGTCGTCGGTGAACACCGCGTTGGCGGCGAGCGCTCCGCTGAAAGCCGCGGGAATGCCCGCGTACAAGTGCGCATGGATCATGAGTTCGCGGATCTCGTCCGGCGTGACGCCGTTCGAGAGCGCCCCCCTGATGTGCGTGCGCAGTTCGTTCTCGCGCCCGAGTGCCGTGAGCATGGCGACGGTCGCGATGCTCCGGTCGCGCAGAGATAGCGCCTCTCGCGACCAGGTCTCCCCGAAGCAGGCCTCCGTGACGATCTCCTGGAGCTTCTCGAGCATCGGATCGCCCGCCGTGATCTGCGCCGTGGTGAGCTCCTCCCCGAACATCTCGTTCCGGATGCCGCGCCCCACGCGCGTTGCGTTCTTGACCGTTCGCGCCACTTCAACTCCTCAGTACTCCATTGTTCGTGAGCTGTTACCAGCTTGACGCGCGATCGTCATCGGATCGTATCCCGGTCATGCAAACGGATTGACGATTCGCGCATCCTCGCACTACGGTTCAGATCACCGGCACCCCGATCATGGAGGGTAGAGGCATGGGCACCTCGTTCGATGAAGACACCGCTCTCGTGGGGCGCGCCCGCTCGCGCGAGACCACGACGTCGTTCGCGGACGGCTTCCGCCAGTGGCGGTCCATCATGCAGGACCGCTTCGTACCGCTCCAGATCACCGGGAACGAATCCGACGAGGCGTTCAGGGGGCGTGTGGTGAGCCGAGCGTTCGGCGACGTCCACGTCTCCCTGGTCGCATCGGGCGCGCACAGCGCCCGCCGGATGCCCGAGAGCATCCGGCCGGACGATGCGCGGTACATCAAGCTCAGCCTGCAGCTCGGAGGCACGAGCATCTACACGCAGGACGGGCGGAGCGCGGACATCGGCCCCGGCGACCTGGTGATCTACGACACCTCCCGCCCGTATGCGATGGACGCCGACGGAGAAGTCGAGTCGTTCGTCGTCATGATGCCGCCGTCGGCGCTGAGCCTGTCACGGTCGAACGTCGACCTGCTCTCAGCGCGCCGACTCGCTCCGACCACGATGGTCGGCGAGTGCGCCGAGCCGTTCATGCGGCAGTTCGTGCGACGCTTCGAGTACCTCTCGACCGAGGACGGGGGCCGGCTCATCCGCGCCTTCCTGGGGCTCGTCGACGCGGTGCTGCACGCGGAGCTCTCCTCGCTCACCGCCGAGATCTCGGATTTCGACCGGATCAGGAACTACATCGAGCACCATCTCGACGACGAGCACCTGACGCCCGCGCGTATCGCGCAGGACAACTTCATCTCGCTGCGGTCGCTCCAATACCTGTTCCAGGACCACGGCACCTCGGTCTCGCAGTTCCTGCGCGGCGAACGTCTCGATCGGTGCAGCCTGGATCTCGCGAGCCCGGCCTTCCAAGAGGAGACCGTCGCCCAGATCGCCTCCCGTCACGGTTTTCAGACCCCGGCGTCATTCTCCCGGCTCTTCAAGCAGACCTTCGGAATGACGCCGGGAGAGTGGCGCGCACGCGCGTTCGCAGCGGACGGCCCATCGGCTGGACCGCCCGCTGCGCTCGGCTAGGCGCCGCCGGTCATCGGTTCTCGAACGACGCCACGCAGGCGACGGTCGCATCGTCGTAGGCCGCGTCGTCGTAGGTCTCGAGTCCCGCGATGTAGCGGTCGAGCACACCCTCCGCGTCGTCCAGCCCCTGCTCGGTGGCGAGGTCGATCCACATCTCCTGGCCCGAGTCGCCGAGCGCGTCCTTCCAGGCCTGCGTGTCCCGCTCGTCCCAGGCGTTCAGCGACTTGACTGTCGGGGCGTCCTGCATCTGCTGGCACTGGCCGGCCGCGACCTCGTTGAACGCCGCGATGCCCGCGCCCGTGTTCAGCTCCTCGGCCACCTGATCGAACTGCTCGCGCAGGTCGTCGGGGAGCGCCTCGTACGCCTCCGCGTTGACCCACATGCCGAACGTCGAGTACTGGCCGATGCCGGGATCGGTCCAGTCGGGCAGCAGCTCCATGAGCCCGTAGTTCACCGGGAAGTCGATGGCGCCGCCGATGGTCGACACGACGCCTCGCTCGACGGCCTCGTAGGTCTCGGGCGCGGTGACGGCCACGATGTTCGCCCCCTGATCGCCGATCGCCTGCTGGATGATCGGGCCGGAGACCCGCACCTGCGCCCCCTGGAACTGCGCGACGCTCTCGATCGGCTCGTGTCCGCCGAGCAGGAATCGGCCCACCGGCCAGGTCGCCACGTGGTGCAGCCCGTTGCGCTCCATGATCGCCCGGGCGGGCTCGTACTCCTCGTGCAGGTCGTAGATCGACTGCATCGCGGCCTGGGCGTTCTGGCTCAGGAACGGAATGCTCACCATGCTCGTGGAGGGGAAGTACTGCGGCGTGTAGTCGGGCACCGTCACTCCGATCTGGGCGCGTCCGTCGCGCACGCAGTCGGCGACCTCGGGGGCCTTGCACAGCGCCTCGGTCGCCGTGCGCTCGAAGCTGATCCGGCCGTCGGTGGCCTCCTCTACGCGGTCGAGGAACCAGTTCTGCACCGCCGCGTTCGGGGTGTCGGCCTGCGCGCCGGTGACGAGCGTCCAGGTGACCGTCTCACCGCCTTCGCCGCCGTCGCCGTTCCCTGCGGAGGCGTTGTTGATGCCCGAGCAGCCGGCGAGCGCGAGGCCCGCGGCCGCGGCGAGCGCGACTGCGCCCGTGAGACGGCCGAACCGTCGGGGGTGCTGGTGTGTGGAGAACATCGTCGTCCTTTCTGGGTTTCCCGCTGCCGTTCGGAGCGAGCATGAGTTCATTGTTCAGTGGCGCGTGCGCGCTGTCTTTGGCGAGCGGCGCAGACGGGTGAGGTGTTCGCGCAAGGAGCGTCAGCCCGCTCCCTGGGCGACGAGGGAGGGCAGGAACAGGGTGATCGCCGGCACGAAGAAGAGGACCGCCGACACGACGAGATCCATGAGCATCAGCGGCAGCACGCCCTTGAAGACCGTCTCCGTGCGCACGCCGGTGGCACCGGAGACGACGAAGCAGGTCATGCCGACGGGTGGTGTCACCATGCCGATGGCCGTGAGCTTCACGATCATGAGGCCGAGCCAGATCCCGTCGAACCCGAGTTCCATCGCGATCGGGTAGATGATCGGGATCGTGATGATCAGCACCGAGATCTCGTCGAGCGCCGTGCCGAGCGGCAGCAGCAGCAGGAGCAGGAGACCGATCGTCAGGAGCGGCGGCACGTCGAGCCCCGCCACCCAGTTGGTGACGGTGTCGGGCACGTGGGCCGCGATCAGGAACGTCGAGAACACACTCGATCCGACGAGGATCATGAACACCATCGACGTGGTCTGCGCCGTGTCGAGCAGCGCGCCCTTCACGTTGCCCCACATCGTCGACCACCCGTCGCGGCGGAACTCCCAGAGCAGGATCAGGAGCGCGACGAACGCGGCGATCGCGGCCGACTCGGTCGACGTGAAGACACCCGAGAACATGCCTCCGAGGATGATCAGGAAGATCACGCTCAGGCGCACGAGGCCGCGCCAGGGCAGGGTGCGCAGCGTGCGGCCGTAGACCTGCTGCACGGCCTCGGTGTTCGGCGTGCCCGGCGGCAGGGCTGCCGCGCTCACGCCGGAGTCGCCCGAGCCAGAGCCCCCACCAGGGCCCGAGCCGCCCGAGCCGCCCGCCCGTGCTTCGGCGGCGCCGGCGTGAGCGACCGCCACGGCCTCGGCGAGCGTCGCCTCGGGCCGCACGATCTGCCGGTGCCCGACGACCAGGATGTAGACGATGTACCCGAGCGCCGAGAGGATGCCCGGAATGATGCCCGCCGCGAGGATCTGCGCGACCGATTCGCCCGTCATGATCGCGTACAGCACGAGGAAGGTGCTGGGAGGGATCACGACGCCGAGCGTACCCGCGATGGCCACGATGCCGGTGGCGAGCGCTGCCGGATAGCCGTAGGCCCGCATCTGACCGACCGACAGCTTCGACATCGTGGCGGCCGTGCCGATGCTCGATCCCGAGACCGCGGAGAAGCCGGCGCAGGCCATGACCGTGGCGACGCCGAGACCGCCCGGGAATCGGCTGACCATGTGGTTCGCGACGGCGAACACGTGCTCCGCGATCCGGGCCCGCATCGCGAACATGCCCATGAGGATGAACATGGGGATGATCGTCAGCGAGAAGCTCGCCGTGGCGCTGAAGGGCACCGATCCGAGCACGTTGGTGGTGTAGCCGGTGCCCTGCAGGATGCCGAGGCCCAGCGCGCCCGAGAGGGCGAGCGACAGGGCGACCGGCATGCGCAGCATGAGGAGCACGATGAGCAGGACGACGATCGTGAGCACGATCAGCGTGACGAGCATGAGGACCTCCCGGTCTGCGAGACGAGCTGTGTGCGGGTGCTACGCATCGAGCACCACCTCCGCGTCCTCTCCGTAGGCGGTGCGGCCCCGGATCACGCGGATCAGATTGACGAGCGCCACGAACGTCCAGAACAGCACCCCGATCGCGATGATCCAGCGCAGCGGCCAGATCGGCCACTGCACGAGGCCGAATCTGGTCTCGCTCATGCTCGTGGACTGCGCCGCGCGCATGAGCAGCGCGGCCGTCATCCAGCCGAGGATCGTGGTGTTCAGCGCCCAGATGAGCACCGAGACGGCCCGGGCGATCCCGGGCTTCAGGCGATCGGTGACGATCGTGACCGCGACGTGGCCGCCCTGGATCGAGGTCCACGCGAGACCGAGGAACACCGAGGCGACGAGCGCGGTCTCCGCGATCTCCATCATGCCGGGCAGGCTCGCCCGCGTGATCCAGCGCACGAGCACGTCGATCACCGTCGCGAGCATGAGCACGACGAGCGCGCCCGCCGCGATGACGCCGAGCGCGGCGCTGAACCGCTTCAGCCAGCGGTCGAAGACCGATCCTCCGGGTGCTGCAGAGATCTCCACGGCTCCGCCTACCGATCTCGCCAGTACTCGAAGGCACGGGTGTGGTCCACGTCTCCGAGCGCCTCGAGGGCGTCGCCCATCGTCGCGGCCACCGCGTCGCAGACGGGAGCCGCGTGCCCCGCGGCCTCCTGCACCCGCTGCGCGATCCGCACGTCCTTCGTGAAGAGCGGCAGCGCGAATCCGCTGGAGTACTCCCCCGCGACGATGTGCTCGGGCAGCACATGGGTCGTCACGAAGCTCTGGCCCGTCGAGGCGTTGAGCACTTCGACCATGACCCCCGGATCGAGGCCGAAGCGTCCGCCCGCGACGAGGGCCTCCGCCGAAGCGGTGAACGCCGCCGCCGCGACGAAGTTGTTGAGTGCCTTCATCGCGTGGCCGGTGCCGAGCCTGCCGGTGCGGAAGATGCGCGAGCTCATCGCCTCGATGACGGGGATCGCCCGCTCGGCAGCCGCGTCGTCGTCGGCGCCGAGCATGATCGACAGGGTGCCCTGCACCGCACGCTCACGGGCCCCCGAGACCGGGGCGTCGACCATGCGGTACCCCGCCGCGCTCAGCGCCTCACCCGTCTCCACGGTCTCCGTCGGATCGGAGGAGCTCATGTCGACGAAGACGGTGCCGGGACGCGCGGGGATCCGCGGGCTGCCCTCGTCGTCGAGGAGCGCCCGGCGGACGATCGCGCTCGTCGGCAGCATCATCACGATCACCTCCCGGTCCCCGAGGTCCGCGATGCTCTCCACCGCGGCGGCTCCGATCCGCTCGGCGAGGATCCGCGCGCGCTCGTGATCCACGTCGAACAGGGCCAGGTCGAATGCCCCCGATGCCGCGATGTTGCTCGACATGGGATCCCCCATGGTGCCCAGGCCGATGAAGCCGACCCGTGTGATCCGCTCGTTCATATCGTCACTCCCTTCCCTGCGGGACCCGCTGCGCCCGCGCCGACTCGCCGTCGAGATCCAGCGAGACGCCCTGCTCCTCGAGGATCTCCTCGACCGCTCGCAGCCCCTCGACCGCTGCGGGGATGCCGCAGTACAGGATCGAGTGGACGACCACCTCGCGCAGCTCCAGCGGGGTGACGCCGTTCGCGAGCGCGCCTCGGGCGTGGATCCGGAGCTCGTGCGACTTGCCCTGCGCGATGAGCATCGCGAAGGTGATCCGGCTGCGTTCCGCGTAGGAGAGCCCCTCGCGCTGCCAGATGTCGCCGAAGCAGTAGCGGGTGACGAAGTCCTGCAGCTTGTCGTTGAGGTCCGAGGTGTGCTCCACCTGGCCTTCCGCTCCCTGCGGCCCGAACATCGTGCGGCGCTGGCCCAGGCCCACGTCGTACAGCTCGTCTTGGATCACGATCCACTCCTTTGAAGATTCCCCGACGCGGCGGCCTCGCCGCGCATGCACTTCAGTGTGCCCGAGCCTCCGGCCGGCCCACTTGTTCATCGCCGCAGGTGCGATGGCAGTTCGCGCAGGCGTCGCTCGCGGTCCCCATTACCAGGTGGAGGAGTCGGGCCGATGTCCGTATTGTTAAGGGCGGACGACGATGTTCAACAGGCAGGGAGGCAGGCCGATGTCGGTGCACGATCGCCAGTATTCGATGGAGTCCCACGAGTCGGTCGGGTTCGACGAGTGGGTGCGCCTGGTCGGCAACCGCTTCGTGCCGCTCGCGCTGTCGACCGGTTCGCCCGACACCTTCACGGGCACGCTCCGCAGTCGCACCATCGGCGGCATCTGCATCACCGACATCGCCGCATCGTCGCACAGCGTGCACCGGCTCTCGAACGCCATCCGCCGGGACAAGAACGACCACCTCAAGCTGAGCATGCAGCTCGAGGGTGCGGGCCTGGTGCTGCAGGACGGGCGCAGCGCGCACCTGTGCCCCGGCGACGCCGCGATCTACGACACCTCCCGCCCCTACACGCTCGAGTACGGCGGCCCCATGCGCTCGCTCGTCATGCTCTTCCCGCACTCCATGCTGGGGCTCTCCGCCAGCATGGTGCACACGGTCACCGCGACGCGTCTCGCCGGAGACTCCGGGATCGGACGGGTGATCTGCCCGTTCATGCAGCACATGGCCGAGAACCTCGACCAGCTCGAGGGGGTGGGCGGCTCGCGCATCATGCACAGCGCCTTCGAGCTGATCACCGCACTGCTCTCCGCCGAGATCCACGCGACGTCGCCGAACGACGAGCACGGAGTGGCGTTCGAGTCGGTGCGCATGTACATCGATTCGCACCTCTCCGACCCCGACCTCAACACCGACGCGATCGCGAAGGCGCACTTCGTCTCGACCCGTCAGCTGCAATACCTCTTCCAGGAGGAGGGCCTCACCGTGTCGGGCTACATCCGGTCCCGACGCCTCGAGCGCTGCCGCATGGATCTCGAGGACTCGGCGCTGCAGGAGCGCACCGTGCTGCAGATCGCCCAGGCCGGCGGCTTCGTCGACCTCAGCCACTTCAGCAAGCTCTTCAAGTCGACCTACGGCCGCACGCCGCGCGAGCACCGGCTCGCGCACGTCTGATCCGGGCACGCGCGTTTCCCCGAGCCCGTCGAGGGGAACCCGGCGTCCCTTCGACGAGCTCAGGGCAGGGGCGCGTCCTTACTCCCCGCGCTCCAGTTCCTCCGAGCGGCGCACGTTCGCGGCGAGCGCGCGATCGAACAGCTCGCCCCAGCCGGCGCCCTGCAGCACCGCGATGGCCTGCTCGGTGGTGCCCTTCGGGCTCGTCACGTTGCGGCGCAGCTGGGCGGGGTCCTCGCCGCTCGCCTGCATGAGCTCGGCCGCGCCCGCGATCGTCTGCTGCACGAGCAGCCGCGCCTGATCCTCGTCGAAGCCCAGGCGCCGGGCGGCCCCCGTCATCTCCTCCGCGTAGAGGAAGAGGTAGGCGGGACCCGATCCGGACACCGCGGCGACGTCGTTGATCTGGTCCTCGCGCACCACGAGCACGATCCCCACCGTCTCGAACAGCCGGCGCACCGTGTCGACCGCCTCGGGGCCGGCCGAGGCGCCGGGGGCCACGCCGGTCGCCCCGCGCCCGATGTGCGACGGCGTGTTCGGCATCGCCCGCACCACCGAGACACCCTCGGGGAGCAGCTGCTCGATGGCCGAACTCGGTACGCCGGCCGCCACGCTCACAACGATCGCACCGGGTTCGAGGTCGTCGGCGATCTCGCGCACCACATCGGCGATCATCCAGGGCTTCACGCCGAGGATCACCAGCCGGGCCCCGCGCACGGCGTGGCGGTTCGCCTCCGGATCGCTCTCCGAGGCGAAGGCGAGCACGTCCTCGGCGCCCGAGAACTGCTCGGCGCTCGCGACGGAGCGCGTGGTCACCGCGATGGGACCCTCGATGCGCACGCCGGGCGCGCGCAGGCCCGCGAGGATCGCGCCCCCCATCGATCCCACGCCGATCATGGCGGTCCGGGGCAGCGCGTCGCTCTCGGGCAGGTGCTTCGTCTCGTTCATGCCGCCAGTCTAGAAGTGCGCCGCGTAGAATGTGGCAGAACAGGCCACACGAGCCGGCGTCCGGGAGGCAATCGAGTCATGAGCGAACAGCACGAGCACACCGCCGAGATCACAGCAGCGCTGCTGGAGAGCACGCACGTCCGTCGTGTGCTCGATCTGGACGTCCAGGGTGCCGACGACGCGCTGTTCGTGGGGGCGAAGATCGACATCGATCCCGACGCCACCATGCGCGAGGTCTCGGTGATCCTGTACCAGGCCAAGCGGCGCGTGCTGGCGGCTGTGCCCGCGATCGAGGCCATCTACATCGAGCCCGACGTGTACCTCGATCCCAACGCGAAGACGCCGTCGACCAGCACGATCGTGATGCTCTCGGAGGACTGAGGGAGCCGCTCCCCTCTCGCGCCCGCCAGCGCGCGCCTGCCGGTCGCGCTGCGCGCCCGTCGGTCATCCTGCGCACCCACGGATCATCGCGCGCGTCCGCCGGTCATCCTGCGCGCAGTCGCAGGATCCACCGCCCTACCGGCGCGTCTCGAAGAACTCGCGCAGCAGCGCAGCGCACTCCTCGGCGCGCACCCCGGCGACGACCTCCGGCACGGGGTGCGGCAGCCGTCCGTCGCGCAGCAGATCGTAGACGCTGCCGACGGCGCCGGCCTTCTCGTCCCAGGCGCCGAACACGAGCCGCGGCACGCGCGCCGCGAGGATCACGCCCGCGCACATGACGCAGGGCTCGAGCGTCACCACGAGGGTGCAGCCGTCGAGCATCCGATCCCCCGAGCGCCGCGCCGCCTCCCGGATCGCGAGCACCTCGGCGTGGGCCGTCGGATCCGGATCCGCCTCTCTCGCATTGCGACCCGAGCCGATCACCTCGCCGTCCGCGTCGAGCACGATCGCGCCCACCGGGATCTCCCCCTCGGCGGCGGCGCGACGCGCCTCCTCGAGGGCGCGGCCCATGGCCGCGAGCTCGGTGCGCGATGGAGGGATCGGGGTCACGGCAATAGGATAGGCCCATGCGAGTCTTCGTTGCGGATCATCCCCTCATCACCCACAAGCTCACGGTGCTCCGCGACGCGAAGACCCCTCAGCCCACGTTCCGGCTGCTCATCGAGGAGATCATGACGCTGCTGGCCTACGAGGCGACCCGCGACGTGCGCGTCGAGCCGCACGAGATCCGCACCCCCGTCGCGCCGACCACGGGCGTGCGCCTGAGCGAGCCGCTGCCGCTCATCGTGCCGATCCTGCGCGCGGGGCTCGGCATGCTGGAGGGCATGGTCAAGCTCGTGCCCACGGCCGAGGTCGGCTTCCTCGGCATGGTGCGCGACGAGCAGACCCTGCAGCCCACCACCTACGCCGAGCGCCTGCCCGACTCGCTCGCCGGACGCCAGTGCTTCGTGCTCGATCCCATGCTGGCGACGGGCGGATCCCTCGCCGCCGCGATCCGATTCCTCTTCGACCGCGGCGCCGACGACGTGACCGCCATCTGCGTGCTCGGCACCCCCGAGGGCGTCGAGGTGATCCGCGAGGCCGCCGGCGACCGCAATGTGACGCTCGTGCTGGGCGCGATCGACGACGGCCTCAACGACCAGGCCTACATCGTGCCGGGCCTCGGCGATGCCGGCGACCGCCTCTACGGTACCGTCGACCACTGATCGGACTCCGCTCCCGAGCTTCGAGCAGCCCCTGCCGTCCTGTCCACGCGCGTCAGTAGTTGTCGCCAAACCTCCTGCGAGGTAGCAACTACTGACGCGCGTAGTGGAGAGGCCGCGGGGCGGAGGAGCCGCCGGGGCGGGAGAGCGGCGGGGCGGACGGCCTAAGCCAGCGGGTGCGGGGCCATCTCCGTCTCGCCCGGGTACTCGTCCTCCTCGGGCTTGGGATCGCGCGCGTCGGCGTAGGCGAAGCCGAGCGAGGCGATCGCCAGGGCGAACGCGACGATGCCGAACGGGTTGCACAGCGCGATCGACATCTCGACCGAGAACGCCGATCCCGAGACGAGGCCGAGGATCGAGACGAGGCCGTCTGCAGTGAGATCCGGCACGGTGAGACCGAAGGCGATCGCGCACAGCCAGGCCAGGATCAGGGTGACGATCGTGCTGCGACTCGTGCGGCGCCCGCGATCCCGGGTCACCCGCAGCCGCCGCGCCAGCCAGATCTGCAGCCAGGCGAAGAGCAGCCCGATGGTGGGGAGATACCACCACGTCAGCGATCCCCCGATGCCGAACGGCCAGCGGCCCACGGACATCCACAGCGCCAAAACCACCCCGACGATCGCCACGATCCGGCTCACTCGCACTCCTCTTCTCGGCCCCTCCTAGCTTAGGCCCAGCATCGGACATGCCCGGCGCCTGCGGATTTCGCATCGCCCTGCAAAAAGTGCTATTCTCTAACGGTTGTCACCGCAGGGTGACCGCGCCCCGATAGCTCAGTGGTAGAGCACTTCCATGGTAAGGAAGGGGTCGCCAGTTCAATCCTGGCTCGGGGCTCTGACTCTGCCGGTTCTACCGGAAGTTTGGCTGAGTAGCTCAGCTGGTTAGAGCGCACGACTCATAATCGTGAGGTCGCGGGATCGAGCCCCGCCTCAGCTACCAGAGTCACACAGAACCCCTGCAACCGCAGGGGTTCTGTCGTAGATGCCGTTCGCGCGATGCGTTCCGACTCTTCCCGGACGGGGCTTCTGCGATGGCCGATCGACGTGTTGCAACGAGCCTGCGGGAGTATCGATGTCTCGGTTCAGCACCCGATCGCCCCGCCCCGCCCCGCACTACCCGACACCATGGGAGCGGCTCGCGATGATCCTCCTCCCAGACGAGGCCACGGACGAGGAGGACGCAGGCCTCTTCTCGGGTTCCTTCTCGGCGCTCGCCGCATGGCATGCCATTTTCCAGGCCATGGAGTCGCAGGTCTATTTCTTCTCATCCGAAGAAGATGTCGAACAGGTGGCGACTGCCCAGGAGATCGAAATCGTCAAAGCAGCATTGTCCGACCAGGGGATCTCTGCCGCGTGGAGCGCTCCCTTCGATCCGAGGCACCAGAGTGTGGTCTCGAAACCATCTCCAGATGGAGAGCTGAGACCCGCTGCCGTCAGCCCCCACGACCCGCAGCAGAGCCTCGTGAGCTTCATGAACGATGTCCGAGAAGGAACGGGATTCGGGACGTGGTGGACGGATCCGACCGGAATGGACATCACGCAGACCAGCGGCGCCCAACCCGGCCTCCCCGCTACGGGACTGTTGGGGAACGAAGACGACAACGCGGCCGAACGCGCTTCCCTGCTATCGGCGACCGGGGCGGAGCGACCCCTCGAGATCTACGAGATCGACTCCCCCGAAGACTGGCTTGCGCTTCTTGCGCTGGCTCCGGTCGATGTCACGAGAACACGACGCCGCACCTGGGGGAGATGGGAACCGGACACTCGATGGGAGATGCCGGATTGGGCCGCGCTTTCATCGAGCTTCGACGGGGTGCACCTCACCGTGAACGGCTACCTGCAGCTCTCGTGCTCGCCGCTGGAGACCCCTTCCGGCGCCCGAACGCTCATCGCCGGCTGGGGCCCCGATATCACCACCTGGCTCCGGAGGCCCGCACTGACCTGGGGAACACCGTTCGAGGTCAGGCGAGTGAGCGATGCGCAATGGGTGCCAGCCTCTGAGACCTGCTGAACTCGGGGAAAACCCCGGGAAGGCCAACTGCTCACGGTCTTCCGCGGCCTGGATCCGAACTGCGGCAGATGGGAGGCCCCGCGCAGCCGAAAGAAGGCCCCGGGGGCCTTCTTCGCAAACCCGGTTCCCCGCGTGTCCCCCATGCGTGGGTCATTTCCCGTGATCGCGCCCCGTTTCGGCCGCGCAGTGCATAGGCTCGCAGAAGCGCGTCCTCACACGGAGGCCGCGAAGAACCTGGTGGTGCTCCTGCACGGAGTGGGTATCCTTGGCGCAAGCCGCGCTCGGGAGCACCGCGAGGTACGCGAGTAGCCGCCGCATTCATGGTGGTGCGGAGACTCGCGTGGAGAGCGCCTGTCCTCCTCGGTGGGAGGGCGGGCGCTCTTGCATGCGCCGCGCCACCGCATCGCGCCGCCACCGCGCCACCGCACCACCGCGCGCGCCGCGCACGAACGCGCTCCTCCGCGGCGGAGCAGACCCGGAGGGCTGAAGATCCGATGCGGGCCGTCGCACGCGTCTCACCCGCCGCACATCGTTCGGGAAGAGAGGAAGAATAAGACCGGCCTCATGCCCCGCGTCCCAGGGAGTAGGGGGGGCGGGAACTGCGGAACATGGGCCGGTCACGAGACCCGCCGGCAGCACTACTCGGGGAGGAGATGGCTCATTCAGCGGACTCGGTCGCTCCTTCGGAGCGATCCTGGACGGGATACGGTCGAGGTGCCGAGAAGGGGGGTTCCAGCCGTGCGACCGATGTCCAGGAACTTCAGGCTAAGCGGCCCGGCTCGCGCACACGAGATCGGAGCCGACTTTGACCTCTTATCTGAGGTCAAACGCCTCGATCGCTTGCCGAATGGGGGTTGTTCGGGCTATAGGACCCGCGCGGCAGCGACGGGTCGAGATATCCGTCGGCCCAGGCCACCCGTCCGTAGTCGAGCTTCGACCGGACCACGACGCCGATGGCCGCGTACTTCTTCTTGACGCGATCGAGGTACTGCTTCGCGGTCTCGCGGCTGATGCTCATCGACGCGCCCACCTCCTCGATGGTGAGTCCGGAGGCGTAGAGCACCAGTGCGCGCTCCTCCTGCATGCTCAGGCCGGGCCGTTCCGGGTCCCCCGCGATGACGGACGCGAGTTCCGCGGTCACCCACTGCTCACCTCGGAGCACCGCCTGCACCGCGGCGAGGATGTCCGCCTCGCCATCCCGTTTCCCGACGACGCCCGCGACGCCGGCCTGAATGACGCTCCGCACGAGCGGCGGGGACGCGAGGGCCGAGAGCACGAGGACCAGGAGTCCTCCCCGGACCATCGCCTCGACGGCCGCCGCGCTCACACTCGGCTCGCGATCCACCATCAGGTCCAGCACCAGCAGATGCGGTCGCTCCTCGCGCGGCACGCTCCTCGCCCAGTCGAGGAACTCGGGCGCCGACGCACCGCTGAACACGATCCTGCAGGCACCGGCGCGCTTCAGCAGTTCCTCGGTCCGGGCTCGCTGCAGCAGGTGATCCTCCACGATCGCTGCGCGAAATCGTCTCGGCAACCGCTGCGTCATCGTCGTCTCCGATCACTCCCTCGCAGAACGTAGCACAACGGCCGGATCCGCCATCATCCCGTGCAACCCGTTGCACCGGGCGACCGAGGGAGAATCGAGATTCTGCGACTACTCCTTATAGGGCAGGAATCCGCCTCCGCGCAAGCGATCGCTCCGAATGGGGGTCATTCTCCGGGATTCCGGAGCGTGGTGCGTCGCAGATTCCGCCGGTACGTATGGTGTCTGCCATGCCGCATGCACCGAGTGTCGTCCCGCTGCCGTTTCGCACGACCTATCGCGTCGTCGCGCTCCGAGGCGGGCGCAGGACGGCGGATCACCTCCTCGCGCAGCGCCGGAAGGACGACCACGTCGAGCTGCTGCTCCTGTACGGCGACGACGAGGACGCGGGAGAGATCCCGCCGGCACCGATGTACGCGAAGCAGGGCGCGCGGGGAGCATGGATGCCGTTCGAGGGGGGCCGGGCGTTCCGACTGCTGCTGGCACCGGATCTCGACCGCTTCTATCTCTACGGGCAGGCGGTGGATCTCGCCGCGTTCGGCGAGATCCCGGCCGATATCGCGATCCGGGAGTACGGCGCGGCCGCGTATCAGGGCGAGACCTTCAGCTTCATGAGGATCACCGCAGACGCGCCTCGGGAGCGGATGCGCACGCCTGCCTTCCGGCTGCGCAGCGTCACGAACGAGCCGCGCCCCGCCACCCTCGTCCACGGAACCGATCGCACCCTGGACGCGTTCGTCTGGAGCACCGACCAGATGCCGCAGTACTTCATCGAGTCGAGGAACTAGGCGGGCGCACCGAGCCCGCCCGCTCGGCAGCCCGGCCCGCAGGGCTGCAACACGAGGACATCTGCGGAATGGCGACGCGGCGACCCCGGTTATCGTCGGGCGTACCGCCGTTCGACACCCCGAGGAGAAGCCATGCCGCATCCGCCCGCCGCACTCGACCCCGAAACCTTCAGCGCCGCGCACGATGCCTGGCACGCGCAGGTGGAGGCCGGCCGCACCGCACCGCACGGACCGCTCAGCGTCACCGCCCTCCACTGGCTCACCGACTCGCCCCGGCATTACGCGGGCGCACCCGGCACCTGGTGGGTCGATCTCCGCACCGGGGTCGTCACGGCCGAGATCCCCGACGAGGCGGGCGTGACGCGGGACGGCGCTCCCCTGACCGGCACCGTCCGCTTCGAGCCGCTCAGCGGCATCGAGTCGTTCGTACTCGAGTGGGGCGAGAGGCGTCTCGAGCTGGCGGCGCGGAGCGGCGGCATCGTGCTCCGGCCCCGCGATCCCGAATCGCCGGACCGCCAGGGCTACGCGGGCACCGAGACCTTTCCCCCGTCGCCCCGCTGGCTCGTCCGGGCGCGCTTCGCGCCCGCGCACCGGGAGGCCGTCGAGGTGGATTCGGCGGCGGGTCCGACGGCGAAGCAGCACTACGACTCCCCCGGCACGGCGGAGTTCGAGGTCGGCCGGCGGACGGTGCGGCTCACGCTCTTCGGCGAGCACGACGGCTCGCCGCTGCGGGCCCTCTTCGCCGACCTCACCGGAGAGGATCTCACCTTCCCCGCCGCCCGGTTCGTCGGCGTCACCCGCATCGACGACGAGACCGTGGAGATCGACTTCAACCGCACCACCAACCCGCCCTGCGCGTACTCGGCGAGCGCCACCTGCCCGTTCCCGCCGCCGGAGAACCGGCTCCCCGTGCGGATCGAGGCCGGCGAGCTGCGCCCGGGCGTCAGACGAGCGGACTCCGCAACGAGCCGGTGACCGAGCGCGGCCGGATCGCGTCGAAGGCGCCCGCGATGCGCAGCACCGCGACGTCGTCTCCGCGACGACCCGCGAAGGTGAGCCCGACCGGCATCCGGGTGTCGCGCATGAGCCCCATGGGCACCGTCGCCGTCGGAACGCCGAGGTGGCGGATCGCGAGGTTGCCGTTGGCCACCCACACGCCGTTGCGCCAGCCGAGGTCCGCCGACGCGGGGTTCACGTCCATGTCGGCCGCTCCGATGTCCGCGACCGCGGGGAAGACGACGGCGTCGAGGCCTTCGTCGTCCATCCAGGTGTCGACGTCGAGCCGCCCCGTCTCGTCGAGGCCTCGCACGAGGGCCTCGATGTGAGGGATGCGCGTCATCGACGAGACGGGGTGCGTGCGCACATGGTCGGGATACGCCCCGACGTCGCCGTCGAATCCGTCGTACCGATCGGGCAGCTCGCCGGGCGCCTTCGGCCAGATGCGGCGACCGTCCACGGCGGCGAGACCGGGCAACGAGGGATCGCCGTTCGCTCGCAGGAAGTCGTCCCACGCCCAGGCCGAGAGGTCGAGGAGCTCGCTGCGGAGCGCCTCCGGCGGCACGAGGCCGCGGGTGGAGATCTTCGGCGCCCCCGGGCGGTCGCCCTCGTAGTTGGACACCGCGGGGAAATCGACCTCCACGACTGTCGCGCCCGCGCGTTCGAGGTCGGCGCGCGCCGCTTCCCAGCATTCGAGTATGGAGCCGCGAGTGACGATCCGCCGGCCGGTCGGGCCGCCGATGCCGGGATCCGCGGCCGTTCCGGCAGCCGGATCGGCGTTGATGTACATCCGCGGCACGCCGATTCTCCGGTCGGCGAGCACATCGCCCGCGCCGCTTCGGGGGACGTGGAGCGACGGGTAGGAGCCGGGCCGCACGTCGGACGATGCGGGGAGCGGCACCCAGGGCTGCACACGCCAGAAGTCGCCGCGCCTCTCGGGATCATCGGCGACGATCACATCGAGCACCTCGAGGAGATCCGCCATGGAACGCGTGTGCGGCACGATGACGTCCATCGTGGGAACGAGCGGCCAGTTGCTCCTGACGGAGATGACTCCGCGCGAGGGCGTGTATGCGTACAGACCGTTGTTCGACGCGGGCGCCCGGCCGCTCGACCAGGTCTCCTCCCCCAGCCCGAACGCCGCGAAGCCGGCGCCGTGGCGGTGCCCGACCCGTTGGACGAGCCGGAACCGTAGGCGGAGGTGAGGTAGTCGGCGTTGTACGGACTCTCCGCGCGACCGTAGACGCCCCGCTGCATGCCGCCGTTCGCCATCGGCGGCATGTTCGTCAGTCCGATGCAGATCGCGCCGGCTCCGCGCAGCCGCTCGATCGTGAAGGCGTCGCGCTGCGCGGTGAGGTGCTCGAACGCCGGGCTGCCCGCTGCGACGGTCAGTCCGCGGACCATGTAGCTGTCCTTCGCGGTGTACGGAATGCCGTCGAGCGGGCCCAGCGCCCGGCCGGCGAGGCGCCGCGCGTCCGAGGCCGCCGCCTCGGCCTCGGCCTCGGGGTTCTGCACGACGACCGAGTTGAGGCGCAGGCCCGAGGCGTCGTGCCGGCGGATGCGCTCGAGGAAGCCTCGGACCAGCTCGAGGCTCGTCGCGCGACCGTCCTCGAGCGCCGCCCGCAGATCGGCGATGCCCGCTTCGACGAGATCGACCGCGCTCATGCCGCCATCGCTCCCGCGGCCGGCTGCTGCTGGGTGATGCAGTGGATCCCTCCGCCGTGCTCGAAGATGGCTCGGGCGTCGACGGCCAGAACCTCGCGGTCCGGGTACGCGTCCCGCAGGATCTCCAGGGCGGCGGCGTCCGCCGGATCGTCGAACGCGCACGAGATGACCCCGCCGTTGACGACCGCGTGGTTGGCGTAGTTCCAGTCGACCCACCCGTCGCCGTCGGTGAGGCGCTCGGGAGCGGGCAGGGGCCGGATGTCCCAGGACGCCCCTCTGGCATCGGTCTCGGCACTCAGGACCCGCTCGAGCAGCCGGCTCACCTCGAAGTCCGGATGGGACGGGTCCGTCTGCCGATGCAGCAGGAGGGTGCCCGGGGCGGGGATGGCCGCGACCATGTCCACGTGACCGCGGGTTCCGTACCCGACGTAGTCGGCGGTGAGCCCGCGCGGCAGCCAGATGACGTGTTCGGCGCCGACGGTGCGCCGCAGCTCCGCCTCGACCCGCTTGCGATCGGCATACGGGTTCCGGAACGGGTCGCGCTGGACGGTCTCAGTGACGATCACCGTTCCGAGTCCGTCGACCAGTATGCCGCCGCCCTCGTTCACGAGCGGCGAGGTCACCGCGGTCGCGCCGGCCTGCTCGGCGACGAACGAGGCGATCTCGGCGTCGAGATCCCACGTCGCCCAGGACCGCGCGCCCCAGCCGTTGAAGATCCAGTCGACCGCTCCCAGGCCTCCCGCGGCGTCGAGCACGAACGTCGGGCCCGAGTCGCGCAACCACGCGTCGTCGTGGGGGACGGTCACCAGGTCGATGTCGCCGCTCAACGACCGGCGGGCGGCTCCCCGCTGTCCCTCCGACACCAGCATGGTGACGGGCTCGAACCCGACCGCGGCGTTCGCGACCGCGCTCCAGGCGGCGACGGCGCGATCGGTTGCGCCTTCGGCGGGGAAGGCCATCCAGAGCCGCTCGTGGGGGGCCGTCTCCGCGGGGGCGACCCACCGGGGTGCCGAGATCACGCCTCGACTCCCTCGGCCGGGATCTGCTGGGTGATGCAGTGGGGGCCGCCGCCGCCCGTGGCGATCGTGGCCGCGCCCACCCCGACGACCTCGCGCTCCGGATAGATCTCCCGCAGCCGCGCGAGCGAGTCGGCCGCACCCGGGCCATGGTCCGTGGGAACGATCACGCCGCCGTTGACCAGGTAGTGATTCGCGTAGGAGACGGTCGCGTCGAGCGGCGGGTCGAAGGCCTCGATCTCGATGGTGCGCCCCCGGGCGTCCGGCGCGGCGGTCAGCGCGGCCAGATTCGCGCGTGCGCGATCGAACTCCGCCGACTCGGGGGACCGGGGGAGCTCGAGCATGACGCGGCCGGGAGCGACGTACTGCGCGACGCCGTCGACGTGGCCGTCGGTGCCGTGCGGACCGGTGTCCGTGCTGTGCCCGTACGGCATCCAGATCACCCGCTCCACTCCGAGGTAGTCCCGGAGTATCCCCTCGATCCGGTCCCGGCTGAGGTGGGGATTGCGATTGGGATTCAGCAGGCACTGCTCGGTCGTGATGAGGGTGCCCTCCCCGTCCACGAAGAAGGAGCCTCCTTCGAGCACCATCGGCGCCGAGAACAGCGGCAGCCCCAGGTACTCGGCGATGCGGTTCGGCACGAGCGCATCGAGATCGTGCGGGTGATAGCGGTTGCCCCAGGCGTTGAAGCCGAACTTGACCACGGCGAGATCGCCGCTGCCGTTCTTCACGAAGATGGGCCCGCTGTCGCGCGCCCAGGAGTCGTCCGTGCCGAACGGCAAAGAGGTGACGGCGGCGGAGCAGCGACGGCGGACGTCCTCCTCGGCGTCCGGCTCGCAGACCATGAGGACCGGCTCGAATGCGGAGACCGCGTTCGCGACATCGCTGTACTCCGCTCGTGCGCGCTCGATGCGATCGCCCCACAGTTCGGCCCGCGAAGGCCACTGCATGATGGTCGCCGAGTGCGGCGTCCACTCGGCGGGCATCCGGTATCCGGCGGCGGTCGGGTTCACAGGCATCATTGCCATGGGTTTCCTCCAATATGGTGTGTCCACTCATATTGGATGAAATCCAAATAAAAGTCAAGCGCCCTCGGAACGCGTTCAGCGGGGCATCGTCGCACTCTCGATTCCGAGCAGATCGGCGACCGTCGCGTCGATCAGGCGCATGATCCTCGGACGATCGACACGATCCGATCCGACGGTCAACTGGATCGACAGCCCGTCGATCAATGCCGAGATGCTCTCCGCGACATCGCTCGGAGCGCTCGTGCGGAAGGCACCGCGCTCGCAGCCGTATTCGATGACCTCCTGGAGGAGCTCGAACCAGCGCTGGTCGATCTGGCGGTGCTCGCGAGCGACGTCCTCGTCCGACATGCCGTACGCCCAGACCTGGAGCCAGAGGTTCCAACCGCTGTCCTGAACCTCGTCCGCGACCGCGCGGCTGATCAGCCAGTGCAGGCGCTCGACGGGGTCGTCGATCCCGATCATCTCCGCGCGGGACTCCTCCAGGAGGGTTTCCTCGCTGCGCCGAATGGCGAGGAGCAGGAGATCCGTCTTCGACGGGAAGTAGTACGTGACGTGCCCCGTCGTCATGTTGGCGCGCTCGGCGACGTCCGACATGCGGACATTCGCGAAGCCCAGCTCCGAGATCGCTCGCCCCGCTGCCTCGAGGACGATCTCCTCTCGCTCCTTACCCTTGGCTCGGCGACTCACGGGGACTCCTCACACGTCGTTCGACGCCGCTTCGGCGCTCGCGCCCATCCTATAAGCGCGGTACCGCGGCGAGAAGCTCCCGGGTGTAGGGGTGCGCGGGCTCGGCGAACAGGAGCTCAGCCGGGCGATCCTCGACCAGTCGCCCGCCCTGCATCACGATGACCCGCTCGCTGATGTGCTTCACGACGGCGAGGTCGTGGGAGATGAACAGCATGGTCAGCCCGAGTTCGTCCCGGAGCCTCATCAGCAGGTTCAGGATGGCGGCCTGCACCGAGACATCGAGCGCGGCCGTCGACTCGTCCGCGATGAGCACCGCCGGTTCGACGGCGAGCGCCCGGGCGATCCCGACCCGCTGACGCTGACCGCCCGACAGGCGTCGTGGCAGCGCGTGGAACGCGGAGTCGGGCAGCCCGACCATCGCGAGCAGCTCGCGGACGCGGGACTCCACCCGCGGACCGCTCGCCAGCCGGTGGAAGCGGATCAGCTCCTCGAGCATCGACCCCACCGTCATCGACGGGTTCAGCGACGAACTCGGATCCTGGAACACCATCTGCAGGCGTCTCACCTGCCCTCGCGTGCGCCGGCGGCCGATGAGCTCGCCGTCCAGGCGGAGCTCCCCGGTCGTGAGCGGAACCAGTCCGACGATCGCGCGAGCCAGGGTGGACTTCCCCGATCCGGACTCGCCGACGATGCCGACCGATTCGCCGGCCCGGACGGTCAGCGACGCCGAATCGAGCGACGGCGGGCCCGAGCGGCGGGTGCGCCCGTAGTGCACGCTCAGATCCCTCGCCTCGATCACTGCGCTCATGCCCCGACCTCCGCGAGGATCTCGCTGCGGATGCACGCCGTGCTTCCGCGTTCCGAGGACTCCAGCCGGTAGGGAGCCGACCGGCACACCTCCGCGGCGAATCCGCACCTCGGCGCGAAGCGGCACCCCGGCGGGAAGCGTCCGGGATCCGGAGGGCTTCCCGGGATCGTCTCGAGCGCGTGCCCCTGCGTGACCGCGGAGGGCGTGCACCGCAGGAGCGCGGCGGTGTAGGGGTGCTGCGGCCGGCGGAGCACGTCCTCCGACGCGCCGACCTCGACGAGGCGGCCCGCGTACATCACCGCGATCCGATCGCTGACGCGGCCGACGACGGCCAGATCATGCGAGACGAAGACCATGGCCATGCCGCGTTCGCGGGTGAGCCGTTTCAAGAGGTCGAGGACTTGCGCCTGGATCGTGACGTCGAGCGCCGTGGTGGGCTCGTCGCAGAGCAGGATCGCGGGATCGGCGCCGAGCGCGGCCGCGATCATCACCCGCTGCCGGAGCCCCCCGGACAGCTCGTGCGGCCACATGCGCGCCCGCACGGCCGGTTCGGGGATGCCGACGTCGGCCATGAGCTCGAGCACGCGGCGGTGCACCGCCGCCCGGGACAGCTTCGAGTTCGCCCGGACCGCCTCGCCGATGAAGTCGCCGACGCGCATCGTGGGGTTGAGCGCGAGCATGGGCTCCTGGAAGACCATGGCGATGCGCACGGCGCCGCTGCTCTCCTCGCCGCCGACCGCCACCCGGCCGCGGCTCCTGGCGCCGGCGGGCAGGAGGCCGAGGACGCCTCGCAGCGTCAGGCTCTTCCCCGAGCCGGACTCCCCCACGATCCCGAGGGTCTCGCCGCGCGCCACCGCGAAGGTGACCCCGTCGACGGGCGAGAGCGACCTCCCGCCGATGTTCAGCTCGATCACGAGGTCCTCCACCGTCAGCACCGCGTCCGTCATCACTTCCTCATCCATGATTCGATCCCCTCCCCGATCAAGCTGAGACCGAGGCCGAACGCCACGATCGCGAGACCCGGGACGGTCGCCAGCCACCACTGCTCCCGGATGTACGCCTGCCCCTCCCCGATCATGGCCCCCCACTCGGGCGCCGGCGGTTGGATTCCCAGCCCGAGGAACGAGAGGGCCGCGAGTCCCAGCGTCGCCGCGACGATGTCCGACGGGAGATACACGACGCTCTGCCGGATCGAGTTGGGGAGCGCGTGGCGCAGGAGCACCCGGGCCTGCGAGAACCCCGAGACCCGGGCGGCGGCGATGTAGTCGAGTTCTCGGATGCGCAGCATCTCCGTGCGGATCAGACGCGCGTAGGCGACCCACGCGACGAGCGTCATCGAGACGAGGATCGACACCGGTCCGGGACCGAGCACGAAGACGAGGGCGATGACCAGGATGTACGTGGGGAAGGCCTGGACCAGGTCGGAGATCCGCATGACGAGCAGGTCGACCCAGCCGCCGAAGTAGCCGGCGAGCGCACCCAGCAGGGTTCCGAGCAGCGCGGGGAAGAGGGCTCCCAGGAATCCGATGAGGAGGTCGATGCGCGACGCCCAGATCATTCGGGACAGGACGTCGCGACCGAGTTGATCGGTGCCGAGCGGATGCTGCCAGCTGGGCGATGCCAGCGCATTCAGGACGTCCTGCGCCATCGGGTCTGCCGGCGCGACGATCGGAGCGAGAAGAGCGGTCAGTATGAATACGGCCACGATCGCGCTTCCGGCCCACACCATCCGCGGGAGCGGATTGCCCCGTTCGCGCTTCAGCCCGGCGACCGCATTCGCCATCGTGCGTGTCGACGTCACGCGTCCACCTTCACTTTCGGATCGAGGATCGCGCCGACGACATCGGCGACGAGGTACACGAGGATCACGGCTACGGCGAAGAGCAGCGCATAGCCCTGGATGAGCGGGACGTCCCGCTGCTGGGAGGCCAGCACGATCCCGTCGCCGATGCCGGGGAGTGCGAAGGTGGTCTCGACGACCACGGCCCCGAACAGCATGTATCCGATGTTGAGCGCCAGGACGGAGACCGTCGGGGGTGCGGCGTTGCGCAGGATGAAGCGCGAGAGCACCCGCGAGGGCCGCACCCCGAGCGAACGCGCCGCGGTGACGTACTCGGCCTCCCGCACGCTGAGCAGGCTCGCCCGCAGGCTCCTCACCTGGAGCGGGGCCATGGACACGGCGAGGGTCAGAGCGGGCAGGACGATGCTCTGCAGGTGCTCCGACGGGGAGTACCCGAAGCCGCCCACGGGGAACCAGCCGGTCGGGAGCGCGACGACCAGGATCAGGATGATGCCGACCCAGAACGACGGCATGGCGAAGAGCACCAGGCCGACCGCCCGTGCCGCGTGGTCGAAGACTCCGTCCGGACGCCGCGCCGCCAGGATCGCCACCCCCACGGAGATGATCACGGAGAAGAGGGCGGCGAATCCGAGCAGCCAGAGTGTGACCGGGAGCCGTTCCGAGATGATCTCGACCACCGGCTGATGCGACTTGAACGAGTACCCCAGGTCGCCGGTCATCACGTTCCCCAGATAGCGGAGGAACTGCATGACGACGGGATCGTTCAGTCCGAGCGCATCGCGGGCCTGAGCGACCTCATCGTCCGAGGCGCGCAGGCCGACCACGAGTCGGGCCGGGTCTCCGGGTGTGATCTTCAGGATCAGGAACACCAGCAGGATCACCCCCACCAGCAGCGGGATCGAGGAGGCGAGCCTGCGGAGGACGAAACCGAAACGGCCGTGCATGGTCAGCGGTCTTCGAGAGTGATCGTGTTCATCCGGTACAGGCCCCAGGGCGTCGGAGCGAAGCCCTCCACCCGCGGGCCGGCCGCGTGCAGCGCTTGGAACTCCGCGACCGCGAAGACGGGAAGCTCCTCGATCGCGTCGTCCTGCAGCTCGCGGATGATGCCCGCGCGGTCCTCCGGAGCCTCCGTCGCGGCGTACTGCTTGAACTGCGACTCGACGCGTGCGGTGTCGGCCCCGCTGAAGAGCCAGGACGTGCCGGTGATCCACGCCAGCGGGTCGATGACGTCCGGCGAGATCGCCCCGTACGACCAGATCATCATGTCGGCGTCGAGTCCGTAGGCGCGGTCGAGGAACGCACCCGTTTCGAGCGGCGTCAGCCGGAGGTCGATGCCGATCTCGATCAGATTCTGCTTCATGATCTGAGCCACCGCGTCGTCGGCCTCGTTCGACGCGTCGTAGATGACCTCGAGAGTCTTCGGAGGCGAGGCGACGAGCGCGATCTCCGCCTTCGCCCGGTCCGGATCGAACGACGGCGGGACGGCCGTCGGCCCCGCCCATCCGGCGAGCCCGGAGGGGATGATGCCCCGAGGCTCGGCGCCGAATCCCTTGAACGCGCCTTCGATGATCGCGTCGCCGTCGACGGCGTGGGCGATCGCGGAACGCAGGTGGAGGTCGTCGAGCGGAGCGCGGGTCACGTTGAAGCTCAGGTGCTCGATCAACGACGGGGGCAGGGCGACGATCGACTCGCCGTAGGCGGCCGAGGCCTGAGGGCTGATGTACTCGGAGATGTCGGCCTGGCCGGACTCGATGAGCGCGGCACCCTGGTTGGTGTCGGTGACCGTGTCGAACACGATGCGATCCACGCCGACCTCCTCGTAGTAGTGCTCGTTCGCGCTCAGCACCGTCTGCCCACCGGTCGACCAGGATTCGACCTTGAACGCGCCGGCGCCGACCGGCTTCTGCCAGTACTCCTCCTCGTCCACACCGCCGAAGTCCTCTGGGAAGATACCCGCCGAGGTCCAGGTCAGCAGCACGGGCAGCGAGTTGTCCGGCTCCGCCATCCGGAACACGACTGTCCGGTCGTCGGGCGCGGTGACCTCGCTGATTCCGGAGAAGAGGCTGCCGTAGTTCGGACCCTCGACCCACACCCCCGCCGAGAAGAGCACGTCGTCCGTGGTCAGCGGCGTGCCGTCGCTGAACTCGACGCCGTCGCGCAGCGTGAAGGTCCACGTGTACGCATCCGGATCGTACTCCCACTCGGTCGCGATGCCGGGGTCGATGGTCTGACCGTCGGGATTGGCGCGCAGCAGCGGCTCGATCACGTTCGCGAGCGACTGGTAGGTCGAGTAGGCCGCGGCGCCATCGGGGTTCCATCCGTCGAACGACTCCGCCCGGATGACCCGGAGCGTGGACGTATCGTCGGCGGGGGCGGCGCACCCGGCGAGCGCCAGGAGCGCGGCGGAAGCGAGGAGTGCGATGGCTGTTTTGCGTCGTTGCATGAGGGCCTCAATCAAGCTTATTTGGATGATATCCAATAGTGCGGCCTGCATGCCCCGATGTCAAGTGCGGGCACGGAGGAGCCCGTCGCGCGCCAGGCCCACGACGGCACCGGCCTCTTCAGATCCGCGCGGAGAGCCTGATCGCACCCGCTTTCCAGCGCATCCCGCTCTGCGGGACGCGCTGGCTCATGCGCCTCAGCCGCGCAGTGCCTGCAGCCGCTCGATCGCGGTGGCCAGCGTACGCTCGTCCTTGACGAAGGTGAAGCGCACCCACGAGGAGAGGGACTCGCCGGTGGCGGATCCCGCGCGGCAGAACGCTGAGATCGGCACGCACGCGACTCCCGCGCGCCCGGGCAGATCCCGGGCGAAGGCGGCGCCGTCGAGCACGCCGGGAGCCAGGAACGGTGCGGCGTCCGCGCACACGAAGTAGGTGCCGTTCGGCACCACCGCCGCGAAGCCGACCTCGCGCAGGCCCGCGACCAGCAGATCCCGTCGTCGCGCGAGCGCGTCGCGCAGTCCGACGACGTCGCCGTCGCCCGCCTCGAGCGCGCGGGCGATCGCCGGCTGGAAGGGCGCCCCGCCCGAGTAGGTGAGGTACTGCTTCACCGCGAGCACCGCCTCGATGAGATCGGTCGGCCCGGTCGCCCAGCCGATCTTCCATCCCGTCAGCGAGAACGTCTTGCCCGCCGAGGAGACGGTGAGCGTGCGCTCGGCCATGCCGGGCAGCGCCGCGATGGGCGCGTGCACGACGCCGTCGAAGACGAGGTGCTCGTAGACCTCGTCGGTCACCACGACGGCGTCCGCGCGCACGGCGGCCGCGGCGATGCGCGCGAGCTCCGTCGCGGACAGCACGGTGCCCGTCGGATTGTGCGGGGTGTTGACGAGAATCACCCGGGTGCGCTCCCCCACGGCGGCGTCGAGCGCGGCGAGGTCGACGCGGAAGCCGTCCGGGCCGGGCACGAGCGGCACCGCGATGTGCGTCGCCCCCGCCATCGCGATCGACGCGGCGTAGGAGTCGTAGAAGGGCTCGAGCGTCACCACCTCGTCCCCGGGGCCCGCGAGCGCGAGGATCGCCGCCGTGATCGCCTCGGTCGCGCCGGCCGTGACCAGCACCTCCCGATCGGGGTCGGGATCGAGACCGTAGTGGCGCCGCTGATGCGCCGCGATCGCCGCGCGCAGCGCGGGGATCCCGCGTCCCGGCGGGTACTGGTTGGCGCCGTCGCGGATCGCCTGCACCGCCGCCTCCCGGATCCACTCGGGCCCGTCGCCGTCGGGGAACCCCTGCCCCAGGTTCGCAGCGCCGGTCGCGTGCGCGAGAGCGGTCATCTCGGCGAAGATCGTGGGACGGGTGGTGCCGTCCGGGGCGACGAGGCCGGCGGCTTCGGACACGGAGCGCCATCGAGCAGTCATAGCCATCAGTGTAGGGCGGCCGTCGCGCACCCGGCCGAATGCCAGGACGCGAACGTATTCTCGGATGCATGACCGACCCGTACGCCGACGACGCGGAGCGCGCGCATCGGCTCAGCCGGCGGTTCGGGCGATTCATGGAGCGCTGGCGCGCCGCGATCCGCCGCCGGCCGTGGCTCAACACGGCCTACAAGGTGATCGTCACGGTGCTCGGCATCGCGGTCGTGGTCGTCGGCCTGATCCTCGTGCCCCTGCCGGGCCCCGGCTGGCTCATCGTGTTCATCGGGCTCACGATCCTCGGCACCGAGTACCACTGGGCCAGGCGCCTGCTCGGCTGGCTGCGGCGGGTGCTGGCCCGGTTCTGGGAGCGCTGGAACCTGTGGCGCGCGGCCCGGCGCGAACGACGGGCGCAGCGGGAGCGCGGATCCGAGAGCCCCGGATAGACGAAACGGCCCGGGCCGAAGCCCGGGCCGTTCGCCGTTCAGGATCGCCGCTACTTGACGAGCGGGATGTTGAAGAGGAACTCCGGCTGCGCCCCGCGGCGGTACGCATCGGGAGCCTTGACGGCGGCGATGATGTGGAAGATGAACAGCACCAGCGAGCCGATCCACAGGACGATCGCCAGCAGCCAGCCGATGTAGGGGATGATCATGAGGATGTAGGTCGCCACGACCACGCCCACTCGCAGCAGCGAGAAGTTGAGGTTGTCCCGGTGGAAGGCGTAGGCCTGCTGGTTGCCCTTGTCCTTCTCGATGAGGTAGAAGATGAGGGCAGGGATCCAGGTGAAGAACACCGACAGCCAATAGTTCAGCGTGATGTTGCTCACCGGATCGGCGACGGGCTGGGCGTAACCGGCCTGCGGCTGCTGGTAGCCGCCGGGAGGCGGGGTCTGCGCGCCGGCGGGCGGAGCCTGGTACTGCGGCTGCGGGGGCGGAGGCGCCTGGTACTGGGGTTGCTGGGGTGCCGCAGCGGGCGGCTGCGGGGCCGCGGGCGGCGTCGGAGCCGCGGGCGGAGCATCGCTGGTGGGCTGGCCGCCAGTCTCCTGGCCTTCCTGGCCCTCAGGGGGCAACGTGGTCATCTCGGTCTCCTCCTACGAAACTACGTTCTGGTACGACGTTACCGCAGCCGACCAGCCCGCGGAAGGAGCAAAGCCCGGCGCGGCTCGAAGCCGTGCGGCGTCGGAGCCTCCGATCAGAAAGCGTCGGGGCTCGGTCCGGCGGTGTGCAGGATGGACACGTCGGCGTGACGGTCGAAGCGGTAGCCGGTGCCGCGCACCGTGCGCACGATGTCCTGGTACTGCGCGAGCTTCACCCGCAGGCGGCGGATGTGCACGTCGATCGTGCGCTCGCTCGGCACCTCCTCGGCGGGGGCGTCGGCCCACAGGCCCGTGATGAGCTCCTCGCGGCTGATGGTGCGGCCCTCGCGCAGCACGAGGTACTGCAGCAGCTCGAACTCGCGGAAGGTGAGCGCGGCGGCCACGTTGTCGAGCAGCACGCGCTTGCGGGAGAGATCGAGGATCACGCCGCTCGCCGCGCGGTCCTCCACCTCGGCCTCGTGCTGCTTCTGGCGGGCGTGCGCGGCGGGGTCGCCGAGCGCGAGGCGCACGACGTCGACGTCGCGACCGCCGGTGCCCTCGGGAGCGAGCGCGACTGCGGCGTAAGTCTCGGCGGCGGGTGCGAGCTCGGCGACGAGCTGCTTGATGCGCGTGACGATGGCGCCCAGCTTGGGGTCGCCCTCGGCGATCTTGTCGTCCGCGAGGCCGACGTAGAGGGCGAAGCCGCGCACCTCGGTGCCCTCGGGCACGTTGCGCTCGGGAGCGCTCTGGGCCGGCAGATCGGCGGCGAGGTCGGGGCGGGCGGAGCGGAGGGTCTGGGTGGTGGCGTTCATGATGATGATGTCCTTCGTGCTGTCGTTCGCAGCCGAGCGGTCCACGTCTGCGGGACTGCGCGCTCGGGGAGCGGTGCGTGCGTGCCGCGGGGATGCGGCGGAGGTGCGAGCGGGCTGCGATTCAGCCCTGAGACTCGCGGGTGCGCGGCTCAGCTGCGATCAGCGGAGTGGAGCCGGGCGGGTGTCGCTCGATATCGGCGACGGATGGAACGAGATCCGGGATTCGTTCACATGCACATTCGACAGCACATGTCACCACAACCGGCCATCATCATGCCGGTCAGCCCAAAGTTCACCTCGACGGCGGACTGGGTACGAATGGTGTCATGCATAACGCACAGTTAAGCAAAGTATTGCGGCCGGTGTCAAGCGCGAGACGGATCCGCCTCTCGCGCCGGCGCACCCCTACTGCGGCTGGAGGCCCAGGTCGTCGAGGCCGATCGCGTAGCGGTACTCGTAGCCCTCGGCCTCGATCCGCGCCTTCGCGGGTGCCTGACGGTCGACGACCACGGCCACGGCGGCGATCTCCGCGCCGACCTTCTTGAGCGCCTCGATCGCCTTGAGCGGAGAGCCGCCGGTCGTCGACGTGTCCTCGACCACCACCACGCGCTTGCCCGCGAGATCCGGCCCCTCGACTTGGCGGCCGCGGCCGTGGTCCTTCGGCTCCTTGCGCACCACGAAGGAGTCGTAGGCCTCGCCCCGGGCGACCCCCTGGTGCATGATCGCCGACGCGATCGGATCGGCCCCCATCGTGAGCCCGCCGACCGCCACCACGCCGTCGATGTCGTCGATGAGGTCGAGCATCACCTGGCCGATGAGCGGGGCCGCGCGGTGGTCGAGGCTCAGCTTGCGCAGATCGATGTAGTACGTGGCCTTCTTGCCGCTCGTCAGGGTGAAGTCGCCGTGGAAGACGGCCTCCGACGTGATGAGATCGATGAGCTGTTCGCGCGCTGAGGTCATGGTGAAGATCCTACTCGTCGTCGCCCCACCGCCCGGAGGCGGGAGCCGCGGGCGAGCCGCTCGCATCGGCCTCCTCGTCCTCCTCCGCCGCGAACCGCGCCAGGTCGCGCACGTTCTTCTGCACCGCCACCGCGGCGAACACGCTCATGGCGAAGGCCATCGCGTAGAAGCCCTTCTCGCTGAGGATGAGGCTGCCGGCGTTCCACAGGCCGATCGCGAGCAGGGACAGCGACAGCACCACCGCGAACCAGGCGAGACCGTAGTAGAGATTCGTGACTGGAATGCCCTCGTTGCGGTCGCGCACCGTCTTCTGCAGCGAGACCGCCGCGAACAGTCCGAACATGAGCACCGTGAAGTAGTAGCCCTTCTCGTTGAGCTCCATCCCCGCGTTGAAGAGGCCGATCAGGTAGGCGGCCACACCGAGCAGCAGGGCGATCCACGAGGCCCCCACGAAAGCAGCGGTCGGTTTCTGCGGCTCGTTGGTCCGGGGCTTGTCCATGATGTGTCTCCTCAGTCTTCGACCGGCGACGCTGCCGGGTTGACCACCAAGTTACGCGCCGGTCATGCAGACGCCGGCATATGCCCGCCCCGGCTCCGCATCGCAGTCGCCGCAAGGCATATGCGTGCGGCGCGGGACGCGCCGCGGATGTAGCCTGGACTCGGAGACGGGAGGACCCCATGCCGCAGCCCCACGAGACGCACCCCGTCGATGCGCTGGCCGCGCTCTTCGACCACGGACCGGTCGCCGTGCTCACCGGGGCGGGCGTCAGCACCGACTCCGGGATCCCCGACTACCGCGGCGCCGGCACACCGCCGCGCACCCCCATGAACATCTCGGAGTTCATGCACGACGAGGCCTACCGCCGCAGGTTCTGGGCCGGTGCCCGGATCGGCCTCATCCGCGCGGCGGGCGTGGCGCCCAACGCCGGCCACCGCGCCCTCGCGCGGCTCGAGGCGGCGGGGCGCATCGAGGGCGTGATCACGCAGAACGTCGACGACCTGCATCGACGGGGCGGATCCCGCACCGTGGTGGAACTGCACGGCAACGGGAGCGTGATCCGCTGCATCTCCTGCGACCGCCGCTGGAGCCGCGAGGAGGTGCTCGCCCGCTTCGACGAGCTCAACCCGGGTTTCGCGGCCGGCAACGCCGACGCCGAGATCGCCCCGGACGGCGACGCCCGCGTCGCGGACGCCTCCGGGGTGGCGGTGCCCGCGTGCCCGGTCTGCGGCGGCGTGCTGCGGCCGGCGGTGGTCTACTTCGGCGAGACGGTGCCGCCCCGCGTCTTCGAGGCCGGGGAGAGCCTGGTGCGCGACGCGGGCGCGCTGCTGCTCGCGGGCACCTCCCTCGCCGTCAACACGGGCATGCGGCTCGTGCACCGCGCCGAGCGGCGGGGGATCCCGATCGCGGTGATCAACCGCGGCCCCACCGCGGTCGACGCGCGCGACTCGGTGCGCGTGCGCATCGAGGGCGGCACCTCCGAGACGCTGACCGCGCTCGCGGAGCGGCTCGGCTGAGCGGCCGCCCGTTCACTCATTCGTCCGGCGGCTCAGACCCGCGTTTGGTGTGCGCAGATCGCCCTTTCCCGGTGGGGATGACGACGATCTGCGCACACCAAACGCGGGTGGGCGCGCGGGCGGGGGCGGGGCAGGGCGCCGGGCGCGCCCGCGGGGGCGGGCGGGATCCCTGCGCCTACTTGACGCTGTCGAGGAAGTCGCGCGTGCGGCGGCGCTGCGGGGCGTCGAGCACGTCCGCGGGCGGGCCGGCCTCGACCACCACGCCGCCGTCCATGAAGACGACCTGATCCGCGACGCCCCGGGCGAAGCCGATCTCGTGGGTCACGACGATCATCGTCATCCCGTCGCGGGCGAGTTCGCGCATCACGTCGAGCACGTCGCCGACGACCTCGGGATCGAGCGCCGAGGTGGGCTCGTCGAAGAGCATCAGCTTCGGATCCATCGCGAGTGCGCGCGCGATCGCGACGCGCTGCTGCTGGCCGCCGGAGAGCTGCGCCGGGTAGTGCTTCGCGAAGTCGGCGAGCCCGACGCGGTCGAGCAGCTCGAGCGCCCGCGCCCGCGCCGCCGCCCGGCCGCGCCGCGCGACCCCCACCGGGGCCTCCATGATGTTCTCGAGCGCCGTCATGTGCGGGAACAGGTTGAAGCGCTGGAACACCATGCCGATGTCCTGCCGCTGCCGCGCGATCTGCCGCGGCGTCATCTCGTGCGTCTTCCGGCCGGCCTGCCGGTAGCCGATGAGCTCGCCGTCGACGATGATCCGGCCCCCGTCGATGGTCTCGAGGTGGTTGACGCAGCGCAGCAGGGTCGACTTGCCCGAGCCCGACGGGCCGAGCAGCACGGTCACCGATCCGGCGGGCACCTCGAGCGAGATGTCGCGCAGCACCCGGTGCGCACCGAAGCTCTTGCGCACCCGGCGGATCTGCACGAGCGCATCGCTCTGCAGCGGCGCGGCCACTGCGGTCTCGGTCACGGTCATGCTCCGATCACCTCCACGGCGTTGGTCGGCGGCGCGGGCTGCGGGCCCGGTCTGCGCCGGTCGAGCGCCGCGCGCAGCCGTTCGAAGGGCGTGGGCGGCAGGTTGCGCGAGCTGCCGCGTCCGAAGCGGCGCTCGAGGTAGTACTGGGGCACCGAGAGCACACTCGTCATGAAGAGGTACCAGAGGCTCACCACGATGAGCAGCTCGACCTGCTTGAGGTTGGAGGACGAGATCACCTGCGCCTGCGTGTAGAGCTCCATCACCGCGATCACCGAGAGCAGCGAGGTGTTCTTCAGCATCGAGATGAGCTCGTTGCCCATCGGCGGGATGATCACCCGCATCGCCTGCGGCAGCAGCACCCGCCGGAAGGTGTAGAGCGGCGACATGCCCAGCGAGTAGGCGGCCTCGCGCTGACCCTCGTCGACCGACATCATGCCGGCGCGCACGATCTCCGAGGAGTACGCCGCCTGGTTCAGGGTGAGCGCGAGCAGGCCCGCGATGAACGGGGTGACGAGCGTGTTGGTGTCGACCGACCAGAACACCACGTCGGTGAGGGGGATCCCGAGCCGGATCCGATCGAACAGCAGCCCGAGGTAGCCCCAGAGCACGATCTGCACGAGCACCGGCGTGCCGCGGAAGGCCCACACGTAGAACCAGGCCACGCTCATGAGCACCGGGTTCGGCGAGAGCCGCATCGCCGCGATGACCACGGCGAGCAGCGTCGAGACCAGCATCGAGATGACGGTGATGAGGATCGTGAGCCACACGCCCTCGAGGATGCGCGCATCGAAGAGGAACTCCCCCACCGTGCCGAAGTCGAGATTCGGATTGGTGGCGACGGTGACGACGAACCACACGACGAGCGCGAGCACCACGGCGGCGCTGATGTAGCGCCACGGGCGCCTGAGCGGGATCGCCTCGACGTCGTCGTCCGTGGACGTCGCGGGGGCGCTCACGAGCGCCGCCCCGCTGCCTGCGCCGCTCACGAGGCCGACGTCCCCTGGTTCACCCCGGCCGAGTCGACCGCGTACGCCCCGATGTTGTTGCGCTCGAGCACCGCCTGGTAGCTGCCCTCGTCGATGAGCGCCTGGAGCGCGGCGCGGATCGCCTCGACGAGTTCGGTCTCCCCCTTGAGGATCCCGATCCCGCTGTACACGGGCTCGAAGCCGGCGGGGTTCTCCGGGTCGCGCACGATCTCGAAGGCGTCGCCGTCGTCGGTCGTCGCGACCACGTACTCGGTGACCACGGCGTCGGCCACGTAGGCCTGGCTCTTGCCGGCCCGCAGCGCGGTCTGCGCGTCGAGATCCGAGGGCAGCTCCATCACGTTCACGCCGCAGTCCATCGCGCGCAGCAGATCGCCCTGCACGGTGGCCTTCTGCACCGAGACGGTCAGGCCGCAGAGATCCCGCTGCGTCTCCACGCCCGCGTCGTTGCCCTTCTTCACCGCGATGGCGAAGCCGCCGTGGGTGTAGTTGACGAAGCTCAGGGTCTCCTGCCGCTCGGGCGTATCGTTCATGCCGCTCATGATGATGTCGTTCTTACCGGCCTGCAGCGACGGGATCACCGAGTCGAAGGCCTGCTTGTTGAGGGACACGTCGATGCCGAGCTTCTGGCCGAGCAGCCGACCGAGCTCGGGATCGAAGCCGATCTCCCGGTTGGCGTCGTCGTACATCGCCATGGGCGGGAACGGGATGTCGACCGCGACATCGATCCGCCCCTTCTCCACGATGCCCTCGGGCAGCAGCTCCGTGAGCGCGGGATCGACGGTCGTGCTCACCTCGTCCCCGACCGGGAGATCGGCTCCTCCGGCGTCGCCGCCGCCCGTTCCCCCGCCGTTCCCGCCCCCGCTCGAGCAGCCGGTGAGCAGGAGGGCGAGCGCGGCGGCGGACGCCAGCAGGGTGAGGGATGTCTTCTTCATGGTGCTCCTTCGTCGTTGGAGGATGGGGTGGGGGTCGCCGGTCCGGGTCGGCTCAGCCGGCGGACTCGATCGCGGGCAGGTGGGTGGCGAGCAGGTCGTCGTAGGTCTCGCGGCGCGTCACGAGACGGGACTCGCCGTCGCGCACGAACACGATCGCGGGCTTGAGCGCGCCGTTGTAGTTGTTCGACATCGTGTAGGCGTAGGCGCCGGTCGCGGGCATCGCCACCAGGTCGCCGACCCGGGCCTCGGGCAGCGGGGCGCCGTCGATGAAGAGGTCGCCCGACTCGCACTGGCGGCCGACCAGCTGCACGCTCTCCGTCCAGGGCTCGTCGAGGCGGTTGGCGACCAGCGCCTCGTAGCGCTGGTCGGTGAGTGCGATGTCCATCTGGTCGGCCAGGCCGCCGTCGATGGCGACGAAGACGTCTCCGGTGCGCTTCACCGACACGACGCGGTAGAGGGTGATCCCCGCGCGGGCCACCACCGAGCGGCCCGGCTCGATCATCAGCCGGGCGCCGGCCGGCAGGTGCGCGCGGGCCGCCGCGACGATCGCGTCGAGGTACTCCTCGACCGACGGGGCGACCTCGTCGTAGGTGTACTTGACGCCCAGCCCGCCGCCCACGTCGTAGACGGGGAAGGTGCCGACGGTCGAGATGTTCTCGACGGCCTCGGCGAACTGGCGGGTGTTGAGGATCTGCGACCCGATGTGCAGGTGGACACCCTCGAACTCCATGAGCGGGTGCTCCTGCATGCGCGCGATGGCGCGCTTCGCCTGGTCCATCGGCAGCCCGAACTTCGACTTGGCGCCGCCCGTGGCCTGTGAGGCGTGGGTCTCGGCCTCGACGCCGGGGATGACGCGCAGCAGCAGCTTCTGCGGCCGCTCGAGCAGCCGCTCGAGGCGATCGAGCTCGTCCTCGTTGTCGACGATGATGGTGCCGATGCCCGCGTCGAGCGCCATGCGCAGCTCTGCGTCGGTCTTCGCGTTGCCGTGGAAGTGCAGCCGCTCGGGGTCCACGCCCGCGGCGAGCGCGAGCCTGAGCTCGCCGCCGCCGGCGATGTCGACCGAGAGCCCCTCCTCCTGTGCGATGCGGTACATGCCCACGGCCGGCAGGGACTTCGAGGCGAACAGCACCTCGGAGTCGGGCCAGCGCTCGCGCAGCCCGTCGACGAAACGACGGATCTGCCGGCGCAGCCCCGTCTCGTCCATCACGTGCAGCGGGGTACCGTACTGCTCGGCGAGAGCGGTGACGCCGACACCTCCGATGGCCAGCTCGCCGCCGTCGGGGCCGTCGGCGCGGGAGGACTGCTCCGGCAGCACGCCCCACAGCTCGCCGAGTCGGGTTCCCGCGGGCGCGGGCCGGTCGAGCGTCTGATCCTGAGCCACGGTGGTCCTCCATCCTCATCGGTGCGTGACCACGATATGCGCGTTCGAGCGCGCATTCTTTGTGGTTCTCCTATATCTTCGAGAAATGGATAGACAGATTTCTCCAAACCTCGAAGACGTCGGTCTGCCGCTCGACGAGCTGCTCGAGGAGCTGGGGCCGCAGACCGCCGCGCGGCTCGGCCCGCCCTCCACGCGCATCGTCCGGGCGACCGAGTTCCACGAAGCGCTCGAGGAACTCCCCGAACAGCCGGGCACGCTCCTGCTCGCCCCCTCGGCGGTGCACGCATCGGGGATCGGACTCGCGCGGCTCGCCGAGCACGCGGCCCGGCTGGGCTACGCGGGGATCGCCGTGAAGTGCCGCGAGCGCGACGTCGAGCGGCTCGCCGCGCTCTCCGAGACCGCGGGCGTCCCGCTGCTCCGCGTCGGCGAGCGGGTGAGCTGGCACCTCTTCGACGCGATGCTCGCGCAGCTCCTCGGGGAGCAGCGCCACAGCGAGGACATGCACCGCGACCGGGGATCCGAACCGCTCTTCGCGCTCGCCAACGAGCTCGCCGAGTTCTTCGGCGGATCCGTCGCGATCGAGGATCTCGGGCGCAGGATCATCGCCTACTCCTCGGTGCCCGGGCAGGTGATCGACCGGCTCCGCACCCAGGGCATCCTCACGCGCCGCGTGCCGGACTCGCCCTTCAACGACGATCAGTACCGCACGGTGCTGCGATCGAAGACCCCGATCAAGTACCCCCGCCTCGACGACGAGGAGCCCCGCGTCGCGTTCGCGATCCACGCGGGCACCCTCCCGCTCGGCAGCATCTGGGCGATCGACGCATCCGGCACCGGACCGCTCACGCGGGCGCAGGACGAGCGCATCCGCGCCGCGGCCGCGCTCGCGGCCTCGTACATGCTCGACGACCTCCGCGTGCGACGGGCCACGCAGCAGCCCCGCGAGGACCGGCTGCGCACGCTGCTGGACGGGCACGACGTCGTCGGCTCGGAGTTCGCCGAGCTCGGCCTCTCGGAGGAGCGCGGGGCCGCGCTGCTCGCCTTCGCGCCCGAGGACGACGGCCGCTCCTTGGTGCCGGCCCAGCTGCGCTCCACCGTGCACCGCCACCTCGCGCTGCACCGCCCCGAGACCGTCACCGCGGTGCGCGGCGGGCGGGTCTACGCGCTCATCGAGCAGGAGACCTCGCGCTCCGCGAACGACCTCGTCGAGCCCCTGCTGCCGGTGCTCGACCGGCTCGTCGGCCCGGGCGTGCGCGTCGCGCTGCCGGGCATCGCCCACCGGCCCGCGGACGTCGCCCAGCTGCGCACCCTCTCCGATCGCCTCTTCGACGTCGCGCACGCCGGTGCCGCACCCGCCGGCACTGCACCCGCGTCCGCCGGCACCGGCACGGGGCGCAGTGCGGCCGCCGGCCGGCTGCTCACCGTCTCGGCGCTGCGCCCCGCGCTCGTGTTCGAGCGCACGGCCGCGCTCCTCGCGGAGGAGCCGGTGCTGCGCTCGCCCGAGCTCGCCCGCATGGCCGAGGAGGATCCCGCGGTGGCCGAGACGCTGGCGGCCTGGTGCGGCTGCTTCGGCAACGTGGCCCGCGCCGCACGCGAGCTCGGCATCCACGAGAACACCGTGCGGTACCGGTTGAGGCGCGCCGAGGAGCACTACGGCGTCGCCCTGCTCGACCCCGATACCCTGCTCGCCGCCTGGCTGCAGCTGCGCAGCGGGTAGCGGGTCGTTCCCGAGCCGAGAAGCCGTCGGATCCCGAGCCCGATGCGGGATCTCCCCGCCCGTCGTCCTGCGCGCAGTGAGCGCAGGCGCAAGGATCCGGACGTGTGGATCCTGCGCCTCGCTGCGCTCGCGCAGGATGACGGGGTGGTGGGCCGCTGCGCTCGCGCAGGATGACGGAGTGGTGCTGGGCCACGGGTGGCCGGGGTTGCACATCACGCGGCCCCGAGATCCCGATTCTCGTCGTACTCGGGACGCGAACGCGACAAGAATCGGGATCTCGGGATGGTGCGGGTGCGGCCCCTACTCGGCCTCGGCGATCGCGAGCTCGGGCGGCTGGCGGCGGAAGCCGCGGGTCGCGATCGCGAGGATCACCACGCCGACGCCCAGCCAGATGGAGCCGAGCGTGATCGCGTGCACGTCGAGCTGGATCAGCAGATAGGCGATGACGAGCATGCCGATCACCGGGAAGACGACGTAGAGCAGCACGTTGTGCGACCGGCCCTGTCGTCGCTCGCGCGCCCAGTGGACGACCACCGAGAGGTTCACCATGATGAAGGCGAGGAACGCCCCGAAGTTGATGAACGAGGTCGAGGTGGTCACGTCCATGAAGATCGCGATGAGTCCGACCGCCGCGATCGCGAGGATGCTCAGCACGGGCGTGCGGAAGCGCGGATTCAGCCGTCCGAAGAACGCCCGCGGCAGCACCCCGTCGCGCCCCATCGCGTAGAGCAGCCGGCTCCCCGCGGCCTGGGCCGCGATCCCGGAGGTGAACTGCGCGATCACCAGCGCGGCCAGGAAGACGGCTCCGAAGAACGATCCGCCGATCCGGTTCGCGATCTCGAAGGCCGCGGCGTCCGAGTTCTCGAAGACGCCGCCCGGGTGCACGAGCTGCACCGCGTAGGAGACCACGACGAAGATGCCGCCGCCGATGAGCGCGACGAGCATGATCGCCTTCGGCACCGTGCGGCGGGGCTCGACCGTCTCCTCGGTGAGCGTGGTCACCGCGTCGAAGCCGAGGAAGGAGTAGGCCGCGATGGCCGCGCCGCCCGCGATCCCCGCGAGCCCGGTGTCGATGCCGGTGAACGGCGCCGCGCTCGCGAGCGCGCCCGCCCCGTCGGCGCGCACGACGTCGGCGAAGGCCAGCAGCACGAAGAACACGATGACGAGGATCTGGAAGCTCATGAGCACGAGGTTCACCCGGTCGGCGACCTTGATCCCGATCACGTTCAGCACGGTGGTGATCACGATGAAGCCGAGGATCCAGACCGGCATCGGCACCGCAGGGAACTGGGCCTGGAGGTAGGAGCCGCCGATCAGCCAGATCACCATCGGCAGGAACAGGTAGTCGAGCATCGTCGCCCAGCCGACCAGGAAACCGACCCGGCCGTCGATCGTGCGGCGCACGTACGTGTACGCCGATCCCGCGACCGGGAACGCGGCGGCCATGCGGCCGTAGCTGTTCGCCGTGAAGAGCATCGCGATGAGCGCGAAGAGGTAGGCGCTGGCGCTGGCGCCTCCGGTCTCCGAGGCGATCACCCCGAAGATGCCCAGCACGATGAGCGGGGTGAGGTACGCCAGTCCGAAGATGACGAGCGAGGGCAGCCGCAGGGTGCGGCTGAGCGTCGGCGGGGCTGCGGTGGTGGTTGACATCGGTACTCCGTTGTTCCAATCGGGGGAACCGACGCGGGTTCGCGTCGGCGGGGGGTCTCAGGGGGTCGACGGGGCGCTGGAGGGGGAACCGGGCGCCCAGCGCGCGGGATCGATCCGCCCGCCGTACATGGGCAGCGGGATGGGATCGTCGCCGGGCGAGAACTGCGCCCAGAGCCGATTGGTGCCGCTGGTGCCCGTGCGGCGCACCCGGGCGACGCGCTCGGGGTCGTAGTGCACGATCAGGGTGTCCTCGCCCAGCCCGGCCTCGCCGAGCACCCAGCCCTCGGGGTCGACGGCGATGCTGCGGCCGCGACCGGCCGGTGCCGCGCAGTTCACGCTGAGCACGTAGAGCTGGTTGACGATCGCGTTGGCGCGGGCGAGTACGAGCTCCTGCTCGCGGTCCTGGCTGGTGGTCTTGACCACGTTGACCACGAGGTCGGCGCCGAGCCACGCGAGCTGCCTCGTGTGCTCGGGGAACCAGGCGTCGTAGCAGTTGGACAGGCCGACCGCACCGTGACTCCGGTCCGCCGCGGCGAGCTCGGCCACCACGAATTCGGTGCCGGGCCGATGCGGCTCGTAGGGGCGCCACGGGAACATCTTTCGGTATCGGGCGCGCAGCTCGCCTCGCGGATCGAAGAGCAGCTCGGTGTTGAAGTACCCCTCGTCGGAGCGCTCGCCGATGCTGCCGGGCACGAGCCAGATCCCGTGCGCCGCCGCGATCTCGCCGAGGGCGGCGACGAAGGGGTCGTCGAGGGGCACCGAGGCCGCCTCGAGCGCGGCTGCCCGTTCCGGTTCGGGGAGGTGCCCGGCGTCGTGCAGGTGCATCTCGGGGTAGACGAGCATCTCGATCTCCGGGTGCTCCCGAAGGGTCGCGGCCACGTCCTCGCGGAACCGCTCCAGGCTCCCGCCGACGGGGAGCGGGGTGCGCTGCGCGAGCCCGATCACGAGCCTGCCTCGGGTCATCGACGGCCTCCTCACCTCAAACTGATCATAATGAACATGATCAGTTTGATCAGTATAAGCAGACCGATCGCTAGACTCAAGTCATGGCCGCCAGACGCACGACCTCAGACGCCGATGTCGAGCTCGCGCTCTTCACCGCGCCCGGGTCCGCGGCGATGACGCGCCTCTCCGCCGTCGAGACCGTGCGCGCGCGGATCCTGCTCTCCATCGAGCACGCCCTGCTCGCACCGGGCAGCAGACTCCCCCGCACCGAGCTCATCGCCGCGGGCCTCGAGGTCAGCACCATCACCGCACGACGCGCGCTCGAGAGTCTCGTCGCCGACGGCGTGCTCGTGCGGCGGCCCGGCCGCGGCGGCGGCACCTTCGTCGCCGACGCACCCCCGCAGTTGCAGGACTCGTCGGTCTCGGCCTACCGCGCCGACGGCCAGGCGATCCACCGCCTCATCGATCAGCGCAGTCTCATGGAGAGCGCGCTCGCGCACGAGGCCGCTCTGCGCGCGACGCCGGAGCAGTGCGACGAGCTCGACGCGCTCATCCTGCAGTCGCAGCGGGCCGCGGACTGGATGGAGCACCACGTGCCCGACTCCCGCTTCCATCACCTCGTCGCCGAGATGAGCGGACTGCCCGAGGTGCCGGCCTACCTGTCCGCCTACGAGGCGCTCATCAAGTACTTCGTGCCGTACCCGCAGGAGCAGCTCGAGGCCGGACGCGACGAGCACCGCGCGCTGGTCGCCGCCTTCAGGGCGCACGACCCCGTCGCGGCCGTTGCCGTGACCCGCGCCCACGTCGACGCGCTCAGGCGCGAGATGTTCCTCGCGCTCGAACGGTAGCCGGGCCGCGGCCCGGCCGGCACGGCCGCCCCGCTCGCCGCTGACTGCTCGCCGCCGACCGCTCGCCGCTCGGAGCAGAGTCCCGCTCGGATCAGAAGCCTCGGATCCATCCGAGCCGTGATTCCGATCCGAGCGAGGATCGCGATGCGCTCCGCGTCAGCTCGCTCGGCGCCGCAGCGCCAGCACACCCGCGGCCGCCGCGATCAGCACCGCGGCGAACGCCAGGACGCTCAGGGGCTCGGTGCCGGTGCTCGCCAGCCCGGCGGTGCCGCGCGGATCGCTCCCGCCGTCCGAACCGCCGTCCGAACCGCCGTCGGCGGTCCCATCCGCGCCGCCGTCGACGCCGCCCTCCGTGCCGCCGCCCGACTCGGGGGCCAGGCTGAGTTCGAACGTCTGCTCCACGCTCTGCCCGACACGATCCTCGACGGTCACCGCGAACTCGTAGACACCGCCCTCGACCATTCCCGCCGTGTCGACGAGCACGACCCCCGCGTCGTTCACGGTGGCGGGTGCGCCACCGGGCGCGGCCGCCGACAGCCCCTCGGCAGTGCGATCGGCCACCATGACCGCGACCAGCTCGGGCTGCTTCGTCACCGCGTAGGCGCCCGTCTCCGGAAGGTTCTCCGGCGCGAGCACCGCGGCCGAGAACTCGACGACGTCGCCGACCTCCGCGGTCTTGCGCGATTCGCTCCCGTCGCCGAGAGCGAAGCCCGGCTTCGCGAGCACTCGGAACGTCGCGGCGCCGACGTCGGTGCGGCCCTCCGCGTCCTCGATCGTGTAGGCCAGCTCGATCAGATGCGATGCCTCCCCGGCGGTCCACGTGTGGCTCGGAGCCACCTCGACCGCTCCGGTGGCGAGATCCGCGTTCACCGTCGCCTCACCCGAGACGAGCGAGACATCCGTGAGGCTCTTCCCGTCGCCCGCGGCTCCCTCGAGCAGGTTCAGCGCGAACGGCGCGTCCGCTCGCTCCCCGTCGACATCGGGGGCGTACGCCCCGATGTAGGCCACGAACGCGACGTCGATGGTGCGGGACTGGCCGACCTTGTCGGTGACCTCGACCCGCAGGGTCTCGGAGTCGCCGGGCACCGCGTCCTCGGGGGCCGTGTAGGTCACGACGCCCTGGTCGCTCACCGTAGCCGTGCCGGCGGTCGGCGGCTGGTCGATGCGGTAGCCGCCGGTCGCCGGGATCACGAGATCGTTGTCGGCCCGCACCGTCGCGGTCGCACTGCCGCCGATGGGGACCGCCCGCTGCGGGTGGTCGACGGAGAGCAGCGGCGGCCGCAGCACGCGCACGTTGATCTGCGCGGTCGCGGGCACGCCGTTGTCGTCGTCGACCGTGTACGGCGCGGCGAAGGCGTAGGAGGTCTGCGCCGCGCCCCACGAGTAGCCCGCCGGCGGGGTGAAGGTGGCGCCGGTCGCGTCGAAGGCGACCGCGGCGTTGTTCACGTTGGCGACGACGTTCGTCACCCGCGGGTTCACACCGCGGGCGTGGGCGGGCAGGACCTCCACGCGCGTGCCGGCCGGATCCGCCTCGAAGGGGATGTCGACGCCGAAGACGTCGGCCTCGGCGGTGCCCTTGATCCGCACGGAGAGCGGCGTGTACAGCTCACCGGGCTGCCCGAAGCCGTCCGTCGCGACGATGTTGAAGGTTGCGACCGAGCCGGGTGTCGCGTCCGCGGGGGCGGTGTAGGTGACGGTGCCGTCACTCGCAACGGAGGCGGTGCCGAACTGCGGCCCCGGCGCCTTCACCGCGTAGCTC
>NZ_JAIVPF010000057.1:0-34035 GCF_053528595.1 Leucobacter sp.
GCGGGGAAGCCGGCGTGCAGCGCGATCTTGATGGCCGAGGATCCCGCGGCCAGAGCCGCGGCCACCGCGGCTGCGGCGTCGTCAGCGGAGTCGACCGCGCGCACGGCGGCGGCCGGCGCCCAGCCGCGTCCGCTCGGATAGCCGCCCGGCGCCGTGTGGAAGGGGCCCGCGTACCGCACCCGCACGTCGGTGCCCATCGAGGCGGTCGAGACGGGCGAGTGATGCCCGCTTGCCGGTGCCGGCTCGCCCGCCGTGCCCCCGCCCAGCTCGGCGGCGATCTCTCGGATCTCCGCCGGATCCCACCCGAGATCGTGCACCTCGACCACCGGCGACCCGGCGAAGGCCTTGTAAGCCACGAGCCCGAGGTGCACGTGGCGATCCACGACCCCCGGCAGCACGGTGGGGCCGTCGGGCCGCGCGCCGCTCTCAGCCACGCAGATCCTCGATCTCCGTGCGCACCGAGATGAGCTCGGGGAAGAAGGTGAGATCGAGCGCCCGCTTGAGGAAGCCGACGCCGCTCGATCCGCCCGTGCCGCGCTTGTAGCCGATGGTGCGCTGCACGGTGCTCATGTGGCGGAAGCGCCAGAACTGGAAGGCGTCCTCGATGTCCACCAGGGTCTCGCACGCCTCGTACACGTCCCAGTGCCCGTCGACGTCCTCGTAGATCGTCTTGAGCACGGGGATGAGCTCGGGGCGCTCGACCCACGCCTCCGAGACGTCGCGCTGCAGCACGGAGTCGGGGATCGGGTAGCCGCGGCGCGCCAGCAGGCGCAGGAAGCAGTCGTAGATGGTGGGCTCGTGCAGCAGCGTCTCGAGCTCCGCGTGCTGCGGCTTGCCGGCGAACACCTCGAGCATGCGGGCGTTCTTGTTGCCGAGGAGGAACTCGATCGCCCGGTACTGGTACGACTGGAACCCGCTGGACGGCCCGAGCACGCTGCGGAACTCGGCGTACTCCGCGGGGGTGAGGGTGGCGAGCACCGACCACTGCTCGGCCAGCGTGCGCTGGATGTGCTTCACCCGCGAGAGGGTCTTCAGCGCCCGGGTCAGGCGATCGTCGTCGAGATACTCGCGCACCGCCCGCAGCTCGTGCAGCACCAGCTTGAGCCAGAGCTCGGTGGTCTGGTGCTGGATGATGAAGAGCAGCTCGTCGTGGTGCTCGGGGCGGCTCACGGGCGACTGCGCGGAGAGCAGGGTCTCCAGATCGAGGTAGGTGCCGTAGTCCATCGCCTGGCGGAAGTCGGTCCTGATGCCGTCCTCGAGGTCGCGGACGCCGTCCTGAATGCTCATCTCAGCTCCTTCGTCGGGCTGATCGTATCAATATTGAGCCGTTCGTCGCAATTGTGAAATGCGTTCTACGGTGGTGCCACCGCGTCGGGCGAGTCGCGGGAGTTCCTGTCATTCTGCGCGCAGTCGCAGAATCCAGGCTTGTGGATCCTGCGACTCTGGAGCGGTGGCTCCAGCAGCGAATCCGAAAGACGCCGGCGCGTTTTCCTCTGAGGACTCGCTGCTCGCGCAGGATGACCGGGAGCGGGCACCGATCGTGCACCGACACCGCGCGTCGGCTCAGTCGCTGAGCCTGCGATACCGCTGCAGCCGTCGCAGCCCCGGCGCGTCGGGCCGCCCGGCGGGGGCGCTGCGCAGTGCGTCGAGGCGATCCCGCGCCTCCGCCGCGTCGAGGCGCATGCCGATCGCGACCAGCTCGCCGGGCTGCGGCGGCTGCGGCAGCGGGGCGAGGTGGATCGCGGCGCCCACGACGTTCACCAGGTAGCCGCGCTCGCCGCGCGGACCGCGCACGCGGATCCTCCCCTTCAGCCGGTAGGCGCCCTCGGGCGGGCGCTCCAGCAGCTCGATGAGGGCGGACGGCGAGACCGGGTCGGGCAGCTCCACCGCGGCGGAGGTCGCGTGCTCGTGGGGATCCTCGCCCGCGTGCTGCTCCCTGAGCAGCCGCCCGATGGGGAGCTGATCCGCGGGATCCTCGTCGGCCGCGGTGTCGAACACCAGCGCGGGGTCGACGCGGCCGTGGCGGGCGACGACGAGGTGCGCCCGCGACCCGGAGGCGCGCACGCGCTCCGCGATCCGGGCGACGATCCCGTCCCGCTCGCGCTCCGGGAGCAGGTCGGTCTTGCCGATCACGACCAGGGTGGCGACCCCGTAGCGGGCGGGCGGATCGGGGCGCACGTCGACGGTGCGGAAGTGCTCGACGGCGTCGACGACCTCCACGACGCCTCCCGGGCGCACGCGCTCCGCCCCGCTGTACCGGATCACGCGGGTGAGGGCGATCGGGTCGGCGGCGCCGCTGGCCTCGACGATGATCGCGTCGAGGCCGAGCCGCGGGTGGGAGAGGCGCTCCAGGGCGTCGTCGAGCCCGCCGGCGTCGGGCAGGCAGCAGAGGCACCCGCCCGAGATCGAGGCGGCCTCGTCGATCTGGCCGGCCACGAGCGCGGCGTCGACGTTGAGCGCGCCGAAGTCGTTCACCACCACGCCGAGGCGTGCGCCGGGCCGACGCAGCAGGTGGTTGAGCAGGGTCGTCTTGCCCGCCCCGAGGTGGCCGGTGACGGCGATCACCGGCACGCGCCGCGAGGTGTTCAGCCCTGACGCCCCTTGAAGCGCGGGTTGCGCTTGTTGATCACGTACACCCGCCCGCGGCGGCGCACCACCTGGGCCCCGGGCTGGTTCTTGAGCGATTTGAGCGAGGCTCGGACCTTCATCACGTCTCCTTGTCTTGTTGAGAATCATTATCATATAGGATGATCCGCGAGCCCGCATCGGCGAGGCCCGCCGCTGACATCGGCGCTGACGAACGGAGGACCGGACGTGACCCCCATCGACGTGATCGCCGTGGTCGGCTCGTGCGCGCCCGAGCGGCAGCGCGCGGCCCGGCGCCTGGCGGAGGAGCACCGGTCGGTGCTGGTGCCCGCGGCCCGCCTCGCCCTGGCGCCCGACCCGCTCGCCGAGGCCCTCGCGCTCGTGCCCTGGGCCTACCGGGAGGGGCGCTCCGTCGTCGAGCTCCCCACCCTCACGCCGATGACGGAGCTCATCGGCACCCTCTGCGAGGCCGAGGAGCGCATCCGGCTGATCGGGATCACCTGCGTCGTCGACGCCTCCCACCTGCTCGACGAGCTGCGGCGCGACGACTACTTCGTGCTGCGCAGCCGGGAGGGGGAGACGGGGTACGCCCGCGCCCTCGTGGCCGTGGAGCAGATCGAGTTCGCCTCCACCGTGCTGCTGGTGAACTGGGAGCCGCTCTCCACGCCCGATCTCTCGACGCTCATGGCGCTCGTCGGACACCTGAGCCCGCACGCCCGGCTGCGGCTCGAGCGCAGCGGCCACCCCGAGCAGCCGAGCGAACCGGTCGTCTTCTCCGCGGGGCAGGAGCGCCCCGGCTGGGTCGGGATCCTCAACGAGGACTTCGACCCGCACCTCACGGATCCGCGGGTCTCCTCCTTCCGGTACGAGCAGCTGCGACCCATGCACCCGGAACGCCTCTCCGCCCTCCTGGACGGTGGCTTCTCGCGCGGCGCCTTCGGGAGCGTGATCCGCTCGGCCGGCTTCTGCCGCCTCGCCTCGCGCCCGCGCGTCACGGCGCAGTGGGAGCACGTGGGGCAGATGTTCTCCATGCACCCGCTCATCGCGGACGACGAGTACGCGGACGACGACGAGATGCTCGGATTCGGGCAGGACATCGCCTTTACCGGGATCGACCTCGACCGCCGGGGCCTCGTGGCCGCGCTCGACGCGGCGGTGCTCACCGACGCGGAGTTCGCCGCGGGGCCGGCGGTATGGGCGGGCTTCGCGGATCCGTTCCCCGTGTCGCGCAGCTCCGCCCGCTGAATAGGCCCTCTCGATCCCTTGCGCCCCCGACCTTGTCATCGCGCAGACCAGGCCGTAGCGTGAGGACATGCCCGAACTGCCCGAGGTGGCTGCGCTGGTGAGCGACCTGCGAAGACGGATCGGCGGCCGTGTCATCGGGCGCCTGGACGTCTTCGCGTTCGCGGCCCTGAAGACGGTGGAGATCCAGCCCTCGGCGCTCAGCGGCGAGCGGGTGGAGGACGTGAGCCGGCACGGCAAGTTCCTCGATCTGCGCATCGGAACCGATCACCTGATCGTCCACCTGGCGCGCGCGGGTTGGATCACCTGGCGCGGCGATCCGCCGAAGACCGCTGTGCGGCCCGGACGCGGGCCGCTCGCCGCGCGGCTCACGATCCGCGGCGAGGACGGATCCGCGTTCGGCGGCTGCCTCGACATCACCGAGGCCGGCACGAAGAAGAACCTCGCCCTGTACCTCGTGACCGACCCCGCCGACGTGCCGGGCATCGCCCGTCTCGGCCCCGATCCCCTGGATGAGGCCTTCGCCTTCGAGGTGTTCGAGGGCATCCTCGCGGCGGCCGGCCGAGCGCGGATCAAGGGGGTGCTGCGCAACCAATCGCTCATCGCGGGTATCGGCAACGCCTACTCCGACGAGATCCTGCACGTCGCCCGCATGTCTCCGTTCGCCCCCGCATCGATGCCGCGAGACGCCGCCCTGCGGCTCTACGACGCGGTCGAGTCGACGCTGCGGGAGGCGGTGGAGCGTGCGGACGGGCTGCCCGCCGCCGAGCTCAAGCGGGAGAAGAAGTCGACGATGCGCGTGCACGGGCGGTTCGGGGAGCGCTGCCCGGTCTGCGGGGACACGATCCGGCAGGTGATCTTCAGCGACTCGACGCTGCAGTACTGCCCCACCTGCCAGACGGGCGGCAAGGTGCTCGCCGACCGCGTGCTGTCGAGACTGCTCAAGTAGTGGGCGATTCCGCGTCATCGATCAGGAATCGAGAAGCGCGCCGCGCCGCGCGCTGCATACCCTGACTGCAACGGGTCCCCGGGCCCGCGTCGCCAGAGCGAGGAGAGTGTCATGGCAGAACGAGCGACCGCGCGGCCGATGGTCGCGTTCGAGGGACGACTGCAGCGGATCGGCGATCGGACCATCCTCCGCTTTCCGGAGGAGGCGAGCGCGGCGCTGCCCTCCCGGGGCCAGGTCGCGGTCGAGGCGGTGCTGAACGGGCGTGCGTTCGAGACGGTGGTCGAGCCCGACGGCCTGCGCGGGCACTGGCTCCCGGTCGACGACCGACTCGCGGAGCAGCTCGCGGCCGACGGCGCGCCGGCCGACGGCGGTACGGTGACGCTCGAGGCCGAGCCGATGCAGCAGTGGCCCGAGCCCGAACTCCCGGCCGATCTGACGGCGGCGCTGCGGGCGGCGCCGGATCTCGCCGAGGTCTGGCCGAGCCTCACGCCGATGGCGCGCTGGGAATGGGTGCGCTGGATCAACGCCACGAAGAACCCCGATACGCGCGAGCGGCGCGTCGAGGTCAGCATCTCCAAGCTGCGCGACGGGAAGCGACGGCCGTGCTGCTTCGACCTGTCGTCGTGCACCGATCCCGAGGTCTCGAAGAGCGGGAGGCTCGCGGTCTAGGCGAGTCGGGCGCCCGAGCGCCGTCCGTTGAGAGGCTCTCGTCGTCCTGCGGCGGCGCAGCCGATCGCAGGATCCATCGGTCGGGACTCCGCGTGGAGCGAGTCGCTTCGCCTACCCGGGCACGGTGCGGGCGAGCGGGCGGGCGGAACGACGGCTGCGGGCGGGCATTCCCGGCGGTCGCGCTTGACCCTGACACCGTGTCAGGCGTTTCACTCGGAGACGAGAGGAGACCACATGGCATCGATCGACGAGGCGCTCGCCGCCCCCGACCCGTCCGCTCGGTTGCAGGCGGCGCTCACCGCCGGCACACACCCGCATCCGGGCGACGCGCGGGCGCTGATCCGGCGCTGCGGCGAGGAGCCCGACTTCTTCGTGCGCGACATGCTGACCTGGGCGCTCACCCGTCACCCGCGCGGCACCACGGTGCCGCTGCTGCTCGCAGAACTGGGCTCGCCGATCCCGCAGGCGCGCGCCCAGGCGCTCCACACCCTCTCCAAGATCGGGGACGCGCGCGCATGGCCCGCGATCACCGATGAGATGCTGCACGACGCCGACGACGAGGTCGCCCGCACCGCGTGGCGCACGGCCGCGGGGCTGGTGCCGGCCGGCGGCGAGGCCGCGCTGGCCGGGCGCCTCGCCGGGGAGCTGGGCCGGGGCGATCGCGAGATGCGGCGCAGTCTCGCGCGCGCGTTCGTGGAACTCGGCGCGGCGGCGGAGCCGGTGCTGCGCGAGGCCGCCCGGCGGGGCTCCCGAGCGGAGCGGCTGCAGGCTGCGGTCGCGCTGGTGCTGATCCGCGATCCCGAATCCGGTTTCGAGGCGGCGCTGCACGATGCCGAGCGTGAGCTGGCGAGCCGGGACGCCGCTTCTCCGCGACCGGACCCCGTCCGCGCGACCGCGCCCCGTGCGAGTGCGCCCCGTGCGGACGGTGCGTAGGCGGCGCACTCGCGCGGACGGAGTACACTCGCCGGTGATCGGGGCCGGGCGAGCCGGGACGATCCGGGACGGGCCGGGGAGGAGGCGCACGTGCTGATCGGGGAGCTGTCTCGGCGCTCCGGCGTGAGCGTGCGCATGCTGCGGCACTACGACCGCATCGGCCTGGTGTCGCCCTCGGGTCGCAGCGGCGCGGGGTATCGCGAGTACGCGGATGCGGACGTGCGGCGGCTGTTCCAGGCGGAGGCGCTGCGCACGCTCGGACTGTCGCTCGGGCAGGCCGCGGCCGCGCTCGACGACCCCGGCTTCGACGCCGCCGCCGTGATCGCCGATCTGCGCCGCGGCGCCGAGGCGCGCATCGCGCGCGACCGCGCGCTGCTGGAGCGCTTGCAGGGTGTCGAGGCGGCGACGCCCGAGAGCTGGGAGCGCGTGCTCGACATCGTGGGGCTGCTGTCCGCGCTGCGGTCGAACGCTCCGCGCGATCGCCAGGCGGCCGCGCTGAGGTCGGGGACCGATGCGCCGCGCATCGTGACGCAGCTCGTCGACGCCTATCTGGCGGAGGAGGAGCCGAACGCCGCCGGCGCACTGCGCTGGGCGATGGTCCGGGCCGGGGATCCGGCGGCGTCCGCGCTCGCGGCGCGCGTGCGGGATCCCGAGGTGCGCGTGCGGCGGCGCGCGGTGCGGGCGCTCGCGGCGCTCGAGGGCGCGGCCTCGGAGGACGCGCTCGCGATCCTGCTCCGCGACCCCGACGACGAGGTCGCCGACCGAGCCGCGCTCGCGCTCGCCGCATCGGGGCGGCAGGGGCGGCCGGCTCGGACGCGGCGCGGGATGATGAGCCGCCTCGTGGGGATGATCGTCGGCGGGCCCCGCGACGTGGAGGCGGCGGAGGCCCTCGGCGGGCTCGCGGCCGGATCCGATGCCGCGGAGCGGGAGGTCGTGGGCCTGCTCTCGGAGAAGCTCGCCGATTCTCCCGGCTCCGTGCCGGGGGCCCGGAGCCGGCTCGCCCAGGCGCTCGGGGAGATCCCGGGTCCGGGAGCGCGGGAGGTGCTGCGCGAGCTGGTGTCGGATCCGGACCCCGCGGTCGCCCGGGTGGCGCGGTATCTGGTGGCTCGCGGGCGCTGAGCGCGGCGCGGCGCGCGCGGAGCCGCGGGACGCGACGCGAACCGTCGCCGTTCGACTGCGTGGCTGCGGTTCGAGTCGACGGTGAGGCGATACGGGTGCGGGATCCGCAGCAGAAGGGCTCGCGGAGAGACACCCGAAATGCGACGATAGAGAGTGCGGCGCGCACGTGCGCGCCGACCACCGAGACAGGAATTGATAAATCATGGCGAAGTATCGAGTTCAGAACCCCGCGACGGGCGAGATTGTCGAGACCTTCGATTCAGCGACCGACGAGCAGGTCGAGCAGCAGCTCGCGGCGGCCGACGCCGCCTACCGCGAGTGGCGCGAGCGGAGCGTGCAGGAGCGCGCCGCAGTCGTCAAGCGCGTCGCGGAGATCTTCGCGGAGCGTCGCGAGGAGCTCGCCGAGATCATCGCGACCGAGATGGGCAAGTCGATCGCCGAGAGCCTCGACGAGGTCGATTTCGCGACCGACATCATCGAGTACTACGCGGTGTACGGCCCCGGCCTCATCACCGACTACGAGATCCCGAGCACGATCCCGGGCAAGGCCGTGATCGAGCACCTGCCGGTGGGCGCGCTGCTCGGCGTGATGCCCTGGAACTTCCCGTACTACCAGGTCGCCCGCTTCGCGGCCCCGAACCTGGTGCTCGGCAACACGATCCTGCTGAAGCACGCCGACATCTGCGCCCGCTCCAACCTCGTGATCCAGGAGATCATGGAGCAGGCCGGCGTACCCGCGGGCGGCTACCAGGCCCTCTTCACCTCGCACGACCAGATCGCCACCATGATCGCCGATCCCCGCGTGCAGGGCGTCTCGCTCACGGGCTCCGAGCGGGCGGGCGCGATCATCGGCGCCCAGGCCGGCACTCACCTCAAGAAGTGCGTGCTCGAGCTCGGCGGCATCGACCCGATGGTCGTGCTCGACGCCGACGACGTGGCCGAGGTGGCCAAGACCGCCTGGGACTTCCGGGTCTACAACGCGGGCCAGGTCTGCAACTCGAACAAGCGCCTCATCGTGATGGCCGACATCTACGACGAGTTCGTCGCCGAGCTGGTGAAGCTCGCCGAGGGTCTCCGGCCGGGCGACCAGCTGAACCTGGGCGAGAACGAGTACGTGCCCCTCTCGACCCGCGCCGCGGCCGAGACCGTGCATGCGCAGGTGCAGCAGGCCGTCTCGGAGGGCGCGCGGCTGCTCGCCGGCGGCGAGCTGTCGGAGGGCCCCGCGGCCTACTACTCGCCGGCGGTGCTCGTCGACGTGCCCCGCGACTCGGAGTCGTACGGCGAGGAGATCTTCGGGCCGGTCGCGACCGTGTACAAGGTGCACAGCGACGAGGAGGCGCTCGAGCTCGCCAACGACTGCGCGCTCGGCCTCGGCGGCTCCGTCTTCTCGACCGACGAGGCGCGCGCGGCGCGCGTGGCCTCGAAGCTCGAGGTGGGCATGGCGCACGTCAACACGATCGCGGCCGAGGCGGCGGAGCTGCCCTTCGGCGGCGTGAAGCGCTCGGGCTTCGGCCGCGAGATGGGTCCGGTGGGCATCGGGGAGTTCGCCAACAAGCGCCTCTACTTCGTCGCGAAGTAGGCTGCGCCCCCCTGGGCTGCGACCCCGAGGCGCGGCTCGGGGGTGCGCGACCCGTCTAGGGTCGCGCCTCGGCCCGGCGCCGCCGCGCGGCGAGGCGCTTGCCGAGCAGCCCGTGTCGAGGGCTGAGCAGGTAGACGAGGGCGAAGGCGCAGCCCTGCACCACGACGACGAGGCCGCCGGGCGAGGCGTCGAGCCAGTAGCTCAGGTAGATGCCGACGACCGAGCAGAGCGCCGACACGCTCGGCGCGATGATCAGCATGCGCCCGAAGCGGTCCGTGAGCAGGTACGCGGTCGCCCCCGGGATGATGAGCATGGCGACGACCAGGATCACGCCGACCACCTGGAGCGCGACGACCGAGGTGAGGGCGAGCAGGCCGAGCAGCAGCGCCCCCAGGAAGCGCGGCGACAGGCCGATCGCGTGGGCGTGCGTGGGATCGAAGGCGTACAGGGTCAGGTCGCGCCGCTTGAGCACGAGGATTGCGAAGGCGACGGCGGCCAGCACCCCGATCTGCAGCAGGTCGCCGTTCGAGACCCCCAGGATGTTGCCGAAGATGATGTGGTTGAGATCGGTCTGGCTGGGGGTGACCGAGATGAGCACGAGGCCGAGCGCGAACAGGGTGGTGAAGACGATGCCGATGGCGGCGTCCTCCTTGACCCGGCTCGTGCCGCGGATCGCGCCGATGAGGGCGACCGAGAGGAAACCGAACACCAGTGCACCGAGCGCGAAGGGCGCCCCGAAGATGTAGGCGATGACCACGCCGGGAAGCACCGCGTGCGAGACGGCGTCGCCCATCAGCGACCAGCCGATCAGCACGAGCCAGCACGACAGCAGGGCGCACACGATCGCGGCGACGACGGTGGTGATGAGCGCCCGCAGCATGAAGTCGTACTGCAGGGGCTCGAGGATCAGGTCGATGGCGTTCACGCGGCGTCCCCCTCGGTGCGCCGGTCGTTCGGCTCCCGCGGCGCGCCCGGATCGCCCTGCTCGAGCACGTCGAGGCCGAAGGTGAGCGCGAGGTTCTCCGGCTGCAGCGCCTCGGCGACGGAGCCGTGGAAGAGCACCCGGCGCAGCAGCAGCACGGCCTCGTCGGCCAGCTGCGGCAGCGCGTGCAGGTCGTGGGTGGAGACGAGGATCGCGCGGCCGTCGTCGGCGAGCTCGCGCAGCAGGCGCACGATCGTCGCCTCGCTGCGCTTGTCGACGCCGGCGAAGGGCTCGTCGAGCAGCAGGATCCGCGCGTCCTGCGCGATGCCGCGCGCGACGAAGGCCCGCTTCCGCTGCCCGCCAGACAGCTGCCCGATCTGCCGGTCGGCGTACGCCGTCAGCTCCACGCGCTCGAGCGCCTCCGCGACGGCGGCGTGGTCGGCGGACCGCGCGCGCCGGGTGGCACCCTGGTGGCCGTACCGGCCCATCATCACGACGTCGCGCACCGAGACGGGGAAGGCCCAGTCGACATCCTCGCTCTGCGGCACGTACCCGATCATCCCCCGCTTGCGAGCGGCCGTCGGAGCGGCGCCGTCGAGCAGCACGCTGCCGCGGTCGGGGCGCACCATGCCCATGATCGTCTTGAACAGCGTCGACTTGCCCGACCCGTTCATGCCGATCAGGCCGGTGACCCGACCCTCCGGCACCTCGAGGGTCACGCCGTCGAGCGCGACGACCTCGCCGTAGCGCACGGCGAGGTCGCGCACCTGGATGGCCGCGGTCACGAGCCGCTCCCGGTCAGGCCCGAGACGATCGTGTCGGCATCGTGGCGGATCAGTTCGAGGTAGCTCGGCACGGGCCCGTCGGCCTCGGAGAGCGAGTCGACGTAGAGGGTGCCCCCGAACTCGGCGTCGGTGGCATCGACGACCTGCCGCATCGGCTTGTCCGAGACCGTCGACTCGCAGAACACCGCGGGCACGTCGTTGTCGCGCACGAACTCGATCGCCGAGGCGATCTGCTGGGGGGTGGCCTGCTGCTCGGCGTTGACGGGCCAGATGTAGCGCTCGGTGAGGCCGGCGTCGCGCGCGAGGTACGAGAAGGCGCCCTCGCAGGTGACGAGCGCGCGCTGGCGCTCCGGCAGTCCGGCGAGGTCGGCGGCGAGCTGCTTCTGGATGCCGTGCAGCTCGGCCTGGTAGGCCTCGCCGTTCGCCCGGTAGTCGTCGGCGTGCTGCGGATCGAGCTCGCTGAACGCCTCGACGATGTTGTCGACGTAGATCTGCACGTTTCCGGGGCTCATCCAGGCGTGGGGGTTCGGCTTGCCCGCGTAGGCGTCCTCGGTGATGTCCATGACCTCGATACCGTCGGAGACCACCGCGTGCGGTACGTCGACGGAGTCGACGAACTGCTCGAACCACAACTCCAGGCCGAGGCCGTTGTCGAGGATCAGGTCGGCCTTCGAGGCCTTCGCGATGTCTCCCGGAGTGGGCTCGTAGCCGTGGATCTCGGCCCCGGCCTTCGTGATCGACTCGACCACGAGGTGATCGCCCGCGACGTTCTGCGCGATGTCGGCGAGCACCGTGAATGTGGTGAGCACCACGGGCTTCCCATCCCGCGCGCCGTCCTCGGCCGCCCCGCCCCCGGCATCTGCGGAGCAGGCGGAGAGGGAGAGGGCCAGCGCTGCGGCGGCCAGCAGACTCGTCGCGGTGAGCAGTGGGGTGCGGGAGCGCATCGAGGTCCTTTCGGGAGGGGTGAAGATAAAAGTTCGTGTAGACGAACTTTCTTCAGTGTAGGCCCGTACTCGTGTGCGGAGCAACCCGCGATCCGCCGGTTGGGCGAGCGCAGCGGAGCCGAAACCCTCCCGTCGATCTCGCGGACGCTTTCCACAGGCGGATCACGTACCTCGGAGGCCGCCGACCCCTCGGTGCACACCGCCCACGACCGATTCCGACCGAAGTACGACTTCGCGCGCCAGTTCTTGTCACCAAACCTCGTGTGAGGCGGCAAGAACTGGCGCGCGAAGAGGGAGGCTGGGTAGACGGCGCCCTGAAGCTGTTGGCGAAGCGCCGGGACGGCTCCCGCGCTCAACCGGCGGGCGGGCGCACCGAGCGCAGCGGGCTCGGGCGCGGGATCCAGCACGCCACGCGATCCCGGTACGCCGCGAACTCGGCGCCGAAGCGCGCCTGCAGGTCGGCCTCCTCCAGCGGGCGCACGATCCGGTTCCAGAACAGCGAGCCGGCGAGCGCGTAGAGCACCACGAGCCAGGAGCCGAGCATCAGGCCGACCGCCACCCCCTGCGCGATGCCGGCGAGGGCCATGGGATTGCGCACGTAGCGATACGGGCCGCTCACCACGAGGCGGTGCGGCATCGCGGCGGGCAGGGGAGTGCCCTCGCCGCGCAGCGACATCGCGAGCGCCGACCAGATGCCGAGCGCGCTCGCCGCGACGAGCAGAACCGCTCCCGAGACGCGCGCGGCCGGGGGTGCGCCGAGGTGGAGGCCCCAGCGCTGCTCGATCGCGACGATCATGAGCGGGATCACCACGAGGAACAGACCCCAGAACACGACGATCTGCGCGCCGGTGCGCCCGACGCGGCCACGAGCGGTCGTGGATCGTGCCGCGCGGAAGGCGAACGGGCCCACGAGCATCCGCTCCGAGGGGATGCGCCCGTTCAGCACGAGCAGCGCGGCCGCGGCGCTGCCGATCGCCGCGGCGATCATGAGGAGCGCGCCCCACCCCGCCCGCTCCGTCGCGGTGGCGTAGACCGCCATGCCTCCGGCGACGAGTGCGGTCCACGGTGCCGCGATCCACACCGCCCAGCGCAGGCCGGTCGCCGCGAGCGCGGACGCCCCGACGAACAGCGGCAGGTCGAGGGCTGCCACGAGCGCCGGATCGAGGTCGCCGAGCGTGGCGTCGCGCACCGCCGGTACGGCGAAGACGGCGATCCACCAGGCCGCACCGGCGACCGCCTGCAGGGCGAAGTACGCGCGCGCGGCCCCTCTCGTCAGCATGGGCACGAGTCTAGGGCGGCCCGGCCCGGCTTTCCGCCTCGGCGTCGCGTGCAGGCCGCCCTCCCGCACGGCGCCCAGGCCCGCCTCGGTTCCGACGCCGGGTTACACTGACCGCATGATCACGCTCGACGACGTGCGCCGGATCGCCCTGGCGCTGCCCGAGGTCTTCGAACAGATCGACGGGCACCGCGGCGGCGCCGTCTGGCGCACGAAGCGCGGGACGGTGGTGTGGGAGCGGCCGCCGGGCAGGACCGACCTCGCCCGGCTCGCGGAGCTCGGGCGCGAGTGGCCGACGGGAGTCGTGCTGGGGATCCGCGTCGACGGCGCCGACACGAAGCGGGCGCTGCTCGCGGGGTTCCCCGACTCGCTGTTCACGATCCCGCACTTCGACGGCTATCCGGCGGTGCTCGCCCGCCTCGACCGCATCGACGGGGACCTGCTGCGGGAACTGATCATCGACGCCTGGCTGGGCCGGATCCCGAAGCGGCTCGCGCAGCGGTGGCTCGCCGAGAACGGGCTCCCTCCGGGCGGCTCAGACCCCTGATCCCGCGTCGGACCCGACCCCGGAGTCTGCCTCCGGATCCTCGCCGAGCACCTCGCGCACCTGCTCGGCCAGGGGGTCGGCGAGCATCTCGGCGTACGCCCAGCTGAGGTGGTGCGAGTCGCGGAACGCGAGCACGCCGCCGATCACCGGCGGCACGGCGTCCCCGACCACGAAGTACTCGCTCAGATCGATCAGCTCCGCCTGCTCGGTCGCGCTCGCGGCCTCCGCGAGCGGGTCCTCGGTGATGGCCTCCTCGGCGTCCACCGCGCACTCGCGGGCCGCGTGCTCGCCCTCCTCGGTCACGCACTGCAGCACGTCCCTCGGCAGCTGGGGGGTGTCGCGGATCGCGATCACCTGCTCGACGGAATCGGGCAGCTCCCGCCAGCGCTCCTCGTAGGCGAGCACCGCGGTCTCGCGCCAGCTCCTGCCGTCCCGGGGCACCACGCGGTTCGACGACTTGGCCGAGGTCACCACGGTGTCGATGCTCGGGTCGCCCTCCAGCTGCTCGAGCACCCGGTCGTTCCACTTCGTGCAGTCCTCGCGCAGCTTCTCGTTCTCGGCCTCGGGCGACGACACGAAGTCGCGCTCCGCGGCGGTGAAGGGGCACGAGGCCTTCGCCATCACCACGAGCCGCCAGTTCTGCTCGCGGGCGATGCGGTCGAGGGGCAGCAGCCACTGCTCGGCGTGCGAGTCGCCCACGAGGGCCACGGTGCGCTCGGCGTCGGGTCGGGCGCTGCCGTACTCGCAGAGCTCGAGCTCGCTGCCCTCCTGCCCGTCGAGGCAGCGCTCGGGCGCCTTGTCGGCGAGCGCCGGCTCGGGGATCGGCAGCTGCTCGGGCGTCGCCTCGCAGCCGGAGTCGGGTTCGAGCGCGGTGGCGCCGAGGCAGGGGTCGGGATCCTCCAGCGTCGCCGCGACCCGCACCCGCTCGGCCTCCACGGCGCGGTCCGCGGCCTGCACGCCGGCGAGCGAGAAGAGCAGCATCGCCACCATGCCCGCCGAGGTGATGGCGATGGCGCGCCCGTTGGGCCAGGCGCGCGAGAAGCCGGTGCGGAACGGATCCTCGACGAGCACCTTGGAGCCCCAGGCCAGCAGCAGCGTCGCCGCGACGATCGCGATCGCGCCGACGAGGCCGAGTCTCCTGCCGAGCGCGAACGGCAGCAGCACGATGAGGGGGAAGTGCCAGAGGTACGCGCCGTACGAGACGTCGCCGAGCCACTGCATGGGGCGGGCCGCCAGGAGCGCGCGCGGCGACCAGCTCGTCTCGGGCTCCTGCGCGGCGATGACGAGCGCGGTGGCGAGCACGGGGAGCAGCGCGGTGTACCCGGGGAAGGGCGTCGTGTCGGTGTAGAGGATCGCGGCCGCCGCGATGCCGGCGAGACCGATCCACGCCGCCAGCGCGCGCACGCCCGGCCCCGCGCGATCGAGCCACCCCGCCGGCGACGCGGCGAGGCAGGCCAGGAGCCCGCCGACCGCGAACTCCCACGCGCGCGTGGTGGTGACGAAGTAGGCGCGAGAGGGATCGGTGGCCGTGGTCAGCACGGAGAGCACGAACGAGGCGAGGGCGATCGCCCCCACGAGCAGCGCGAAGACGGCGCGGAAGCCGGCCGCCCTGCCGCGCCCGGCGGCCGCGCGTGCCGCGAGCACCGCCGCGAGCACGGCGATGAGCGGCCAGAGGATGTAGAACTGCTCCTCGACCGACAGCGACCAGTAGTGCTGCACCGGCGACACCTGCGCCTCGGCGGCCATGTAGTCGACGGACTGCCCCGAGAGTACCCAGTTCTGCACGTACGCGGCCGACGCGGCGACCTGCATGAGGAAGGAGGGGAGGAAGCCGCGCGGCGCGAAGATCCACACGGCGAGCAGCGTGACGGTGAGCACGAGCAGCGCGGCCGGCAGCAGGCGCCGTGCGCGCCGCGCCCAGAAGCGCGGCAGGTCGATGCGGCCGCTCGCCTCCGCCTCGCGCAGCAGCTGACCCGTGATGAGGAAGCCCGAGATGACGAAGAACACGTCGACGCCGATGTATCCGCCCGAGAGGCTCTGCGGCGAGAGATGGTAGACGAGCACCAGCGCCACCGCGATCGCGCGGAGCCCCTGGATGTCGCGGCGCACGGCGTGCGAGCGGGGCGCGGGTGCAGCGCCGGGATCCGTCGCGGGAGCGCCGCCGAGAGCGGTGTCGGATGCCGTGTTCCGCGCGGGCTCGCTCGACCGGCGCTCCCGGTCGGCCGGGGTCGCCGTGGAGTTCGGGGGAGGTGTGCTGCTCATGGTGTTCGCGTGCTCGTCGCATCCAGGTGACGCCTCCAGGGTAGGTAACGATTTGGTATCGACGCCAGGCCTTGACAGGCCCGAGAGGGTTCGGTAGCCCGCGCTATCGCGGGCGTCGCGCGGCGGAGCGGAAGCGGGTAGCGTCGGATCAGGTGGCGCTTCGGCGGCGAATCCGGCAGCGGGGTGCACATGCATACCGGTCGGTATAATATGGATCGACATCGGATCCGCCGCCCCGACCGCGGCGGGCGCGCGCTCGCCCCGAGGCCGATGCGATGGAACGAGGAGCTGGTCGATGAGGATCCTGGTGCTGATCAAGGAGGTCCCCGACACCTACGGGGATCGGAAGTTGAGTCTGGAGACCGGACTCGCCGATCGCGGCGTCTCCGAGGCCGTGCTCGACGAGATCGGGGAGCGGGCCGTGGAGGTCGCGCTCTCGTACGCCGATGCGCACGAGGGGACGGAGGTCGTCGTCGTGTCGGTCGCCCCCGAGGGATCCGCCGCGACGATCCGCAAGGCGCTCGCGATGGGCGCGGCAGCGGCGGTGCACGTGGCCGACGCGGGGCTGGCGGGCGCCGACCTGGGGCTCACCGCGGAGGCGCTCGCCGCCGCGATCCGGCGCTCCGGCTTCGATCTGGTGATCGCGGGCAACGCGTCGACCGACGGCGCCGGGGGTGTGATCCCCGCGATGGTGGCGGAGCTCCTGGGGGTTCCGCAGCTGACCTCGCTCTCCTCGGTCGAGATCTCCCCGCACGGGGTCTCCGGCACGCGAGCGGTCGACGGCGGGGTGCAGCGCGTCTCCGCCGAACTGCCCGCGGTGATCTCCGTGACGGAGGCGCTGCCCGACGGCCGCTTCCCCAACTTCAAGGGCATCATGGCCGCGAAGAAGAAGCCGATGGAGGTGCTGTCGCTCGCGGAGCTCGGCGTGGACGCGGAGGACCTCTCGGTGCCGCGCTCGATCATGCTGTCGATATCCGAGCGCCCGCCGCGTGCGGGCGGAGTCAAGATCGCGGACGACGGGACGGCCGGCGAGCAGATCGCCGCGTTCCTGGCCGAGCACCGTCTGGTGCAGTGAGGGGTGACACGATGAGCGGATACGCGGAAGACGCCGTGCTGGTGGTGCTGGAGGAGAGCGCCGTCGGCGGCCTGGAGCGGGCTGCGGCGGGGCTGATCGGGGCTGCGGCCCAGGTGGGAACGCCGATCGGTCTCGTCTTCGACGAGGGAGTCGCCGCGGAGGCGGCCGAACTGGGCGCCGCACGGGTGCTCGTGGCCGAGCGCGGCGACACCTCGGAGCTGGGAGCGCTCGAGGTGGACGCGCTCGTCGCGGCCGCGACGCTGGTGCGGCCCGACGCGGTGCTCGTGTCGCATTCCGTGACCGGGCGCGACATCGCGGCCCGGTTCGCGGCGCGCACGCGCTCAGCGCTCGCGGTCGATGCGGTCGGTCTCGCGCGCGACGAGCGGGGTGTCGTGGCGCATCACTCGGTGTACGGCGGCGCGTACGGTGTGGTGTCGGCGCCGACGTCGGGGGCGCCCGTGGTCACGGTGCGGCAGGGCGCGATCGACGCGCGTGCGGAGGCGCGGCCGCTGGAGCGGGAACCGCTGGTGGTCGTGTCCTCGGGTGCGCGTGCGGGGCGTGTGGATGCGTTCGAGCCGGTGGCGGAGGTGTCGTCGCGTCCGGAGTTGCGGGGTGCGGCGCGGGTGGTGTCGGGTGGTCGTGGGTTGGGGTCGAAGGAGCAGTTCGTGCTCGTGGAGCAGCTCGCGGATGTGCTGGGGGCGGCGGTGGGGGCGTCGCGGGCGGCGGTGGATGCGGGGTTCGTGCCGCAGTCGTATCAGGTGGGGCAGACGGGGGTGTCGGTGTCGCCGCAGTTGTATGTGGCGCTCGGGATCTCTGGGGCGATTCAGCATAAGGCGGGGATGCAGACGGCGAAGACGATCGTGGCGGTGAACAAGGATGCGGATGCCCCGATCTTCGAGGTCGCGGATTTCGGGGTGGTGGGGGATGTGTTCACGGTGGTGCCGCAGTTGATCGCGGCGCTCGAGGCACGGGGGCGGTAGGTCGTGGCGACGTATTCGGGGGCGCTCAGGCGGGGATTGCCGCGGGTGGCGGGCGGAGAGCCCTGGCCGCCGGTGGCGGACGCGCCTGCGGGGGTGCCCGCGGGGGCGGATCCCGCGCTGGTGGTGTCTGCGGTTCCGGATGCGATGCCGGATGCGGTGCCGGTCGTGGAGGCGGATACGGTGCCCGCTGCCGGGGCGACGGGGTCTGCGGAAGCGGCCGGCGCGGCGGCGGTGGAGGCCGTGCCTGCGGGGGCGGTGCTCAGGCGGGGTCTGCCGCGGGTGGCGGGCGGGGCGCCCTGGCCGCCGGCGGGTGCCGCCCTTCCGGTCCCGGGGTCGACGGCCGTGGCCGAAGCGGTACCGGCCGAGGCCTCTTCGGCGCCTGCCGGCGTGCCGGCGCTCCCTGCGGTCGCGGATCCGGCGGGTGATGACCTCGCCGCGCCTGCGGGTTCGGCTGTTGCGACCGCCGCGCCTGGGGCGCCTGTGGCGGGCGGGCTGTCGTTGCGGCGGGGCCTGCCGCGGGTGGCCGGGGGCGAGCCGTGGCCGCCGGCGGGGTCCGGGCCGGCTGCTGCTGGGGTGCCCGAGGACGCGGCCTCGTCGCGGCCGGCGGCCGGCCTCGTGGCGGCGGATGAGGCCGCACCGGCCGCGTCGGCCAGGCGCACAGCGGAGGAGTCTGCGGTGCCGGTGGCCGCCGATCCGACGCCCGCTCCTGCCTCATCCGTGCCTGCGCCCGCCGTGACCTCTGAGCCGGCGCCCGCTGCCGCACCCGCACCCGAGCCTGCGCCCGCGCCTGCCTCTGTTGCTGCGGCACCGGTCTCGGTTCCCGTGCCCGCGGCGCAGCCCGCGTCTGCCCCGGTCTCCGCGTCTGTTCCGGTTCCTTTGCCGGCGGGGAGGCGTGAGCCGATCATGCTCGGTTCGCGCGCGCTCGGGGGGTGGGTGCGGTTGGCGGTGCTGTTCGGCGGCGGTGCGATCGTCGCGGCCGGTGTGGTCGTGCTGGCCGCGCGCGGGGTGACGACGTTGCCGGCGGCGCCGGGGTTCTTGGAGCGGTATCCGGGGGAGTACGAGCTGCCCGGGTTTGTGGAGGAGGGCTTCCCCGCGTGGGCGCGGTGGTCGCACTATCTGAACTTCTTCTTCGTGGTGCTGATCGTGCGCACGGGGTTGCTGGTGCGGTATCAGCAGAAGCCGCCCGCGTTCTACACGCCGAGGCGGGGCGGGAAGAAGGTGAGCCTGTACTTGTGGCTGCACACGAGCCTGGATGTGCTGTGGCTGGCGAACGGGGTGGTGTTCGTGGTGCTGCTGTTCGTGACGGGGCACTGGGCGAGGATCGTGCCCACGAGCTGGGAGGTGTTCCCGAACGCGGCCAGCGCGCTGTTGCAGTATCTGACGCTGGAGTGGCCGGTGGAGGACGGGTGGGTGAACTACAACAGCCTGCAGCAGTTGATGTACTTCGCGGTCGTGTTCGTCGCAGCCCCGTTGGCGGCGATCAGCGGGGTGCGGATGAGCGAGTGGTGGCCGAAGGATGCGGAGAGGCTGAACAGGCTCTATCCGGCGCCGGTGGCGCGGGCGGTTCATTTCCCGGTGATGCTGTTCTTCGTGGTGTTCGTGATCGTGCACGTGTTCCTGGTGTTCGCGACGGGGGCGTTGAAGAACCTGAACCACATGTTCGCCGGTACTCCGGAGGTCTCCTGGGTGGGGTTCTGGTGGTTCGCGGCCGGCCTGGCCGTCGCGGCGGCCGCGGTGGCAGCCGCGAGGCCCCTGGTGCTCGCTCCGATCGCGGGGGTCACCGGCAAGATCAGCAACCGATAACACCGCACCGCGGGCGGGCGGCGAGTCTGCTCCGGTTCGCCGGCGAGTGCCGAATCGCACTCTGCGAGAACTGCCGTCGGGCGTCGCCGTCGGGCCGTCGAGCCGTGCGGGGCAGGGGCGTGCTCGCCGGGGACTCCGAGCTCCGGGCAGCGGGCCGGGTGCAGGCCCGCCGGCGGGGCGCCCCGCCCGGCCCGAGGCGCGCACGCAGCAGGGGGCGGACCCGATCGGATCCGCCCCCTGCGTGTTTCCCGGCCGTGCGCTACTCGCCGAGCGCGGCGCGCACCTTCGGCAGCACCTCTTCGGCGAAGAGCCGCATGGAGCGGTCGACGAGGTCGTCGTCGAGGTCGCGGTACGGCGACAGCAGCCAGTGGTCGGCGTTGCGCTCGCGCGCGATGCGGATCATCAGCTCGGCGACGGTGTCGGGCGAGCCGACGAGCATGTGGTCGCGCTCGAAGAGCAGATCCCACGGCTTGGCGTTCGCGATCGCGGGGTCCTCGGGATCCTCGCCTGCGTCGAGCCAGATCTTGCGGCCGCGGCTCGGCACCTTGTCGATGAACTCGACGTTGGCGGTGATCTCGTCCTCGGTGAGCTCGCGGGCCTCTTCGTCGGTGGGTGCGATGAGGAAGCCGCGCAGGATCGCGGTGTTGCGCGCCAGGCGCGGATCGGGATCCTCGACCCGGTCGAGTGCCTCCTGGTACACCGCGTTGAGGTTGTCGAGCACCGAGCGCGTGGGGAACCACGTGATGACGCTCATGTTCTGCTCGGCCGCGGCGGCGAAGCCGCTGGGGGAGTCGGTGACGCTGAAGAGGCGCGGGCCGCCCGGCTGCGCGGGTTTCGGGATCACGGAGAGCCCGGTCACCTTGCCGTCCTCGTCGAGGTACTTGTCCGAGGCCTCGGGCCACTTGGTGCCCGGCTGCGGGATCCGGTAGCGCTCGCTGTGCCAGCTGAAGGGGTCCTCGGTCCACGCGGCGCGCACCATCGCGAGGTTCTCGGCGAAGATCGCCTTGCTCTTCGCGTCGTCCTTGCGATCGGCCTCGGGATTGAGGTTGATGATCTCGGCCTGCAGGATGCCGCGGCTGAAGGCGACGTCGAGTCGACCCGCGGTCATGTGATCGAGCATCGCGAGATCCTCGGCGAGGCGGATCGGGTGCCACGTGGGCAGGATGACGGCCGCGATGCCGATGCGGATGTCCGTGGTGCGGGCGGCGAGGTCGGCGAGCAGCATCACCGGGTTGGGCGACTGGTCGGTGCCCGCGGTGTCGAAGTGGTGCTCGCCCAGCCAGAAGCCGTCGAAGCCGAGCCGGTCGGCGTACGCGATGCGCCGGCGCGAGCGCTCCAGCAGTTCTCCCCAGGGGCGAGTGTCCCCCGGGTTGCTCAGTCCGTGAAGGATGTCGACTCTCACAGTTGGCTCTCCGTCCTGCCGTCAGCTGTTCGGTCGCGGCTCCTGCGTCGTGCCCGCGTGGCGGGTGCCCGGCGCGATGCGGGCGGCTTCGGGGTCGACGGCGACCTGGGATGAGCGTAACATACCTATCGGTCGGTATGTGCAATATTCTTCCGTCCTTCGAGGATCCCACACAGAGGAGCGCCGTGAGAGAAGCAGTCATCGTCGAAGCCGTTCGAACGCCCGTGGGGCGCCGCGGGGGAGGCCTGTCCGGGGTGCACCCGGTGGAGCTGGGCGCCCGTGTGCTGCGGGCCATCGCCGAGCGGACCGGGATCGACCCGGCGCTCGTCGAGGACGTCATCTGGGGCTGTGTCACGACGATCGGCGAGCAGTCGTCGAACATCGGGCGCTGGACCGCGCTGAGTGCCGGGTGGCCCGACACCGTGCCCGGCACGACCGTCGATCGCGCCTGCGGCTCGTCGCAGCAGGCGATCGCCTTCGCCACCGCCGGCGTCATGGCGGGCCACTACGACGTGGTCGTGGCGGGTGGCGTCGAGTCGATGTCGCGCGTGCCGATGGGCTCGACGCGCACCTCCGGTCACGGCGAGGCGCGAGGCCCCGCGATCGCGGCGCGCTACCCCGGCGAGGAGTTCTCGCAGGGAAGATCGGCGGAGCTCATCGCGGCGAAGTGGGGCTTCACCCGCGCGCAGGTCGACTCCTTCAGCCTCGAGTCGCACGCCCGGGCCGCGGCCGCGCGCGCCGAGGGGCGCTTCGACGCGGAGATCGTGCCGGTCGAGACGGAGCAGGGAATCGTCTCGGCCGACGAGGGGATCCGCGAGGGCTCCACCCTCGCGACGCTCGGCGGGCTGCGCACCGTCTTCGACGAGAACGGCGTGGTCACGGCCGGCAACTCGTCCCAGATCTCGGACGGCGCGGCCGCGCTGCTCATCACGACCCCCGAGCGCGCCGCCGAGCTGGGCCTCGAGCCGCTGGCCCGCTTCCACAGCTTCTCGGTCACGGGCGTCGACCCGGTGATGATGCTGACGGGTCCGATCGGGGCCACTCGGAAGGTGCTCGGCCGGGCCGGGCTGTCGATCGCGGAGATCGGCAGCGCCGAGGTGAACGAGGCCTTCGCCTCCGTCGCGCTCGCCTGGCTCGCCGAGACCGGGGCCGATCCCGACCGCCTCAATCCCGACGGCGGAGCGATCGCGCTCGGCCATCCGCTCGGCTGCTCGGGGGCGCGGCTGGCGACGACGCTCGTGCACCGGATGCGCCGCACGGGCGACCGCTACGGGCTGCAGGCCATATGCGAGGCCGGGGGAATGGCGAACGCCATGATCCTCGAGCGCCTTTGACAGCGGTCGCGCCAAACCGTAACATACCGACTAGTTCGTACTTTGATTGGGAGGATGCCGTGAGCAACGTCGAAGACTCCGAGCTGCGGGCGCTGCGCGCGGAGGTCCGCGCCTTCATCGCCGAGCAGCGCGCCGCCGGCGCGTTCGAGCCGACCATCGACAGCTGGCTGAGCGGCTGGGACGAGTCGTTCTCGCGCTCCCTGGCCGAGCGCGGCTGGCTCGGCATGACGATCCCCGTCGAGTACGGCGGCCGCGGGCGCACCTTCATGGAGCGCTTCGTCGTGACCGAGGAGCTGCTCGCCGCGGGCGCGCCCGTCGCCGCGCACTGGATCGCGGACCGCCAGATCGCGCCGTCGCTGCTGAAGTACGGCACCGAGGAGCAGCGGCAGCGCTACCTCCCCGGGATCGCGCGCGGCGAGATCTACTTCGCGATCGGGATGTCGGAGCCGGAGGCGGGATCCGATCTCGCGAACGTGCAGACGCGCGCCGCGCGCGTCGACGGCGGCTGGCGCGTCGACGGCGCCAAGATCTGGACCTCCGGCGCTCACCATGCCCACGCCTTCTTCGCGCTGGTGCGCACCTCTCCGCCCGAGGGCGGAGACCGGCACACCGGCCTGAGCCAGTTCCTCATCGACCTGCGGCAGCCCGGGGTCGCGATCAATCCGATCGTGTCGATCGACGGCAGCGTGCACTTCAACGAGGTCGTGTTCGACGGGCTCTTCGTGCCCGACGCCGATGTGTTCGGCACCGTCGGCGAGGGGTGGCAGCAGGTCACCAGCGAGCTGAAGTTCGAGCGCAGCGGGCCGGAGCGGATCCTGTCGAGCTTCCCGGTGCTCGACCGCCTGACCGCCGAGCTCGCGCGCACCGGCACCGAGCCCGAGGCCGAGCTGGGGCGGCTGATCGCCCGCGTCGCGGGTCTGCGTCGTCTCTCCTTCGACGTCGCGCGCAAGCTGCAGGGCGGTCAGCCGGCCGAGCTGCAGGCGTCGATGGTCAAGGTGCTCGGCACCGGGAACGAGGGCGACATCTGCGACTACGCCTCGGACTGGTCGCACGAGCTCGGAGACGACGCGGAGCTCGCGCGCCTCGCCCACTCGGCGCTGCTGCGCCGCCCCGGATTCACCCTGCGCGGCGGAACGAACGAGATCCTCCGCGGCATCATCGCTCGAGGTCTGGAGAAGTCCCATGCCCATTGATTGCGGAGTCGACCCGGATTTCCGGGACCTGGTCCGTTCGTTCTTCACGCGCGAGATCGACGCCGACGCGCGCGCCGCCGAGGCGGGTGCGTTCGACGCCGAGGTCTGGTCGCATCTCGACGAGATGGGGCTCGCGCTGCTGACCACGCCGGAGAGCCGGGGCGGCAGCGAGGCCTCCTGGGCCGAGGCGGCGACGCTGCTGCACGCGCTCGGCCGCTCCGGTATCGCCGTGCCGTACGGCGAGCACGACCTGCTCGCGTCCTGGCTCGCCGGGCAGGCCGGTCTCCCCGCCGTGACCGGCGCCACGAGCGCGGCCGTCGTGCGCGCCCCCGCCGCGGTCGGCGACGTCGTCGAGGTGCCGGGCGGCGGCGGGATCGAGCGGGTGCTGCTCGTCTGCGAGACCGGGGAGGGCTGGTCGGCGCAGGATCTCGCGGCCGGCGGCTTCGAGACCGTCCCGGCCGACGCGGATCCGCTGCCCCGGCTGCGCGTCACGGCGCCTGCCCGGAGCACGGCCCTCGAGGGCCGGATCGGGCGCGAGTTCCTGCTGCGCGGCGCACTCGTGTGCTCGGCGCAGATCGTCGGCGCGCTGGAGCGCTGCGTGGCCGAGGCCGTGGAGCACGCCTCCGTGCGCACGCAGTTCGGGCGGCCGCTGACGCGGTTCCAGGCCGTGCAGGCGCTGCTCGCCGAGGCCGCCGCCGAGACGGCTGTCGCCACGGCAGCGGTCGAGGCCGCCGTGGAGGCCTGGGTCGATGCCGGCGAGGCGAACGAGGAGGTCGAGCGCGCGGTGGCGATCGCGAAGTCCTGCAGCTCGCACGCCGTCGACCCCGTCACCCGCAACGCCCACCAGGTGCTCGGCGCGATGGGCACGACGCAGGAGCACCACCTGCACCGCTTCACCCTGCCGCCCCTGCGCTGGCGCGCCGATTTCGGCTCGGCCCGGTACTGGGATCTGCGGCTCGCCCGGGGCGCCGTCGAGGTCGCCTCGGACGGGCTGTGGGCGCATCTCGCACGGGTCTGACCCCTCCCGGAGCCCGGAGGTTCGCGGGCCCGACCGAAAGGATATGTACAGTTGTCTTCGAGAATGTCTTCGAGAAGGACGTCCATAGCGGGAGGTAGAACCGTGGCGAAGAAGTCGGAGAACGGCGCCAAGCGGGTGCAGAGGGACCCGGGCGCTACCCGGGAGGCGCTCCTCTCGAGCGCCGTGAGCCTGTTCGAGGAGCACGGGTACGACTTCACGAGCGTGCAGCAGATCGTCGACCGGGCGGAGCGCACGAAGGGCGCCTTCTACCACTACTTCGACAGCAAGGAAGACCTGCTGCACGACATCCACGACGGCTTCATCGACTACCAGCTCGAGATCGCCCGCGACGTGCTCGCCCGCGATATCCCCACGGTGGAGATGCTGCGGCGGTTCATCGTCGAGGTGCTGATGGAGCCCATGGGCCGCTACAAGTCGGAGATCACGATCTACCTGCACGAGCAGCGCTTCCTCGCGGAGGACGCGTTCCAGCAGGTGCGGGCCAAGCGCGACGAGTTCGCGGGATACGTGGTCGGCCTCGTCGAGCGCGGCGTGAAGGAGGGCGTCTTCAAGGATCGCGGACCCGTGCGCGTCGTGGCGTTCGGCATCATCGGCATGGTGGCGTGGACGCACACCTGGCTGAGCTCCTCCGGCAGCCTCACGCCGAGCGAGATCGGCGAGATCTTCGCCGACATGGTGCTCGACGGACTCCGCGCGTAGCGTCCGACCTGTGGATCCTGCGACGCGCCTGGCGCTGTAGCGCCACCGCGGAATGCGCGGAACACTGCGCATCCCGCTTCGGCATTCCGCGCACGCAGGATGACCTCGCAGGCGCCCCCTACTGCTTGGCGGCGACGAACTCGATCGCGCCGCGGCAGTCGGAGGGCAGCCCGACCGTCATCGTGATGCGCTGCGGGTACACGCCCTCGGCGCACTCGTCGCGGTAGGCGTAGAGGAACTCGAAGCGGTGCGCCTCGTCGGAGATCCAGCAGGTCGACTTCACCAGGTCCTTGCGGGTGAGACCGGCCTCGGCGAGGATCTCGTCGGCGCGCCGGAAGAGCACCTTGACCTCGTCCGCGACGGTCTCGGCCTCGGTCGCGCGCTTGCCCGTCTGCGGGTCGAGCGCGGTGACGGTGAGGAAGGTGAAGCCGCCCGCGGTCGCTCCGGAGGAGCGGCGGGGCAGGGTCTCGTGGTGGGCGGGGATGCTGATGAACTCGGACATGTCTCTCCTCGGGTGTGCTGTCGCCCGCGTCACTGCGGCGTGAGCGGGTCGAACGGGGTTTCGGTGCGGGTGCGCCCCGTGCGCGCGGCCGCCGAGGGCGGTCCCGGCAGCGACGGGGGAAGCGCGCGGGGGTCTCCGGCTGCAGGGGTCACGGTGCCGGCCTCCCTTCGCGATCGCGTGTACATACCGAACAGTACGTTAGGCTCGATCCGGGAGCCTGTCAAGCGATCCGACTCCGCTCTTGACGCGGCGGGCCGGACGCGAGACGATGTAGATACCAACCGGTACGTATTTACGCGATGACGCGACGGAGGAGTGCGGTCGATGGAGACACTGTGGTACGAAGACGCCGAGGTGGGCCTGCGGTTCACGACCGGAGCGCGCACCGTGACCGAGGCCGATCTGGTGAACTTCGCCGGCGTCTCGGGCGACTTCAACGCGCTGCACATGGACGCCGAGCTGATGCGCGAGAGCTCCTTCGGGGCGCGGATCGTGCACGGCGCGCTGATCTTCTCGATCGTGACCGGCCTGCGCAGCCAGACCCGCCTCTTCGACCGCTCCATCATCGCCTTCGCCGAGGTGCGCTCCTGGCGGTTCCAGGCACCCGTCTACATCGGCGACACGATCCACGCGGAGAACGAGATCGTCGAGCGCCGCACCACCTCCAAGCCGGGTCGCGGGCTCGTCGTGCAGCAGGTGAGCGCGGTCAACCAGCACGGCGCCGTCGTGCAGTCCGGCCAGATGGTCACCATGCTCAGGATGCGGGAGGCGGCGGCATGAGGCTGCGGATCCCATCGGCGGCGGTGGCCGAGGCGCTCACCGGTCTCGCGGCCCGCGACGGCGGCATTCACGACGGGCTGGTCTTCGCCCCCCGGTCCGGCCTCGCCGCCTGGGAGGAGGTCGAGGAGGAACTTGCGGAGGCCTTCCGGCTCAGCCGAGAGGCGATGATCGCGGAGGCGCCGGTGGTCTACGTGCTGCACGCCGACGCCGTGCTGGGACGGGCCCCCGTGCTCGACTCGGCGGCGGCCACCGCCCTCGTCGGCGGTGCTCGCGCCCTCGCCTTCGAGGGCAGGCGACGCGGGCGCTACGCGACCGCGATCGGCATCGATCCGGCGGAGGATCCCGACGCGCTCGAGCACCTGCGCCGCGGGATAGAGTTCACCATGGACACGCGATCCGCGGCCGGCCAGATCACCATGCTCACCGATCAGCACCTGGGGGCGATGCTGCCATGACCATCGCGATCGTCACGGGAGGGGCCCGGGGCATCGGCCGCTCCATCGCCGAGCGCCTGCTCCGGGACGGGTACGACCTCGCCCTCGTCGACCTGGCCCCGGACGTCGAGGCCACCGCGGCCGAGCTGGGCGGGATCGCGATCCGCGCCGACGTCTCCTCGGAGGAGGGAGTGGCCCGGGTGCGCGAGGCGATCGAGCGCGACGGCCGGCCGCTCGGCGCGCTCGTCAACAACGCGGGCATCACGCGCGACGCCATCGTGCACAAGATGACCGAGGACGACTTCCGCGCCGTCGTACGGGTCAACCTGGGATCCGCCTACCGCATGACGGAGGGGCTCGCCGACCTCATCGTCGACGACGGCGCCGTGGTCAACCTGTCCTCCCGCGCCCAGCTGGGCAACGTCGGCCAGTTCAACTACGCGATGTCGAAGACGGGCGTGATCGGCTGCACGCGCGCGCACGCCCTCGCCCTCGCCCCGCGCCTCCGCGTGAACGCCGTGGCGCCGGGCTTCATCTCGTCGGCGATGACGGATCAGATGCCCGCCGAGATCCGCGAGCGCGTCATCGCCGGGGTGCCGCTCGCGCGAGCCGGCGAGCCGGCCGACATCGCCGCGACCGCGTCGTGGCTCCTCTCGCCCGACGCGGGATACATCACCGGCCAGGTCGTCTACGTCTGCGGCGGCCGCAGCTTCGCATGAGGCGGCGCGCGATGCGCGTCGCACCCGTTCAGAAAGGGAATCGGACATGATCCTCGAGAAATACGAGTGGGGGGACCCGGCGAAACCGCCCCTGATCCTCATCCACGGCGTGGGATCCCGCGCCGAGGAGTTCGCCGAGGCCGCGGAGGTCTGGGCGCGCGACCATCGCGTGATCTCCTTCGACCTGCGCGGGCACAACCGCTCGGGCTTCGAGCCGCCGTGGACGCACGCCACCTACGTGGAGGATCTCGTCGAGTCGGTGCGCGCGCTCGGGATCGAGCGCGCCGACTGGCTGGGTTTCTCATTCGGCGGCAGCCTGCTGCTCGACATGGCGGTGTCGCACCCCGAGATCATCGACCGCTCGATCCTGCTCGAGCCGGTCGTGCAGATCACCCCCGCGCTCGCGCAGAAGCGCGCAGAGGAGGAGCTCGCCGGCGACGTCTGGGACTCGGTCGAGGACTTCGTCCGCTCCCACTCCTACGGCGCCGAGCCGGACCTCGCCGACGTCGCGAGCACCGCGACCTACTTCGATCCGCTGCCGGACGGGCGCGTCAAGCGCCGCACCAGCCAGGCCGCGATCGTCTCGATCTTCAGCGAGTTCGCCGACGTGCCGCCGGCGCCCGACACGCTCACCAGCCCCACCGCCCTGATGTACGCCCCCGCGTACGGCCTGGTGACGCCGGAGCAGATCGAGGCCTACCGGCCGTACGTCGAGCGCATCGTCGAGCTGCCGGGCATGCACAGCGTCTTCACCACCGCGTTCGCGGAGACCACCTCGGCGGTGGCCGACTTCCTGCGGGAGACCGGGCGTCGCGCATGACCGGTCCGTTCGATGCCGTGGTCGTCGGCGCGGGCACCAGCGGGTGCGTCGTGGCCGCGCGGCTGAGCGAGGATCCCGCGGTCTCGGTGCTGCTGCTCGAGGCGGGCGGCGATGACCGGCGCGAAGACATCGAACGGCCCGAACTGTGGCAGTCCATCCAGGGCACCGACGCGGACTGGGACTTCACCTCCGTGGCGCAGCCCGCCACTGGCAGGAGCTACGCGGTGCCGCGCGGCCGGGTGCTCGGCGGCTCGGGTGCGATCAACTGCATGGCGCACATCCGCGGCCACCGGCGCGACTTCGACGGCTGGGCGGAGCAGGGCGCGGCGGGCTGGTCGTTCGCCGAGGTGCTGCCCTTCTTCCGGCGCTCGGAGCGGGTGCCCGGCGGCGATCCGCGCTTCCGCGGCGCCGACGGGCCGCTGCACCCCGCGACGGCCGGGGCGCCCAACCCGATCGCCGCGGCGTTCATCGACGGCGCCGTCTCCCTGGGGCACCGCTTCGCGCCCGACTTCAACGCCGACGAGATGATGGGCGTCGGCTACGCCGAGTCGCTGGTGCACGAGGGGCGGCGGGAGACCACCGCCACGGCCTACCTGCGGCCCGCGATGGCGCGGCCGAACCTCACCGTGGTGACCGATGCGCTCGTGCTCGACCTCGATATCCGGAACGGCCGCTGCCACGGGCTGCGCTACGCCGCGGCCGACGGGATCCACGCAGTGACCGCCGGGGAGACGGTGCTGGCGGCCGGCGCGATCGGTTCGCCCCACCTGCTGCTGCGCTCGGGCGTCGGGGCGGCGGCCGATCTCGAACGCGCGGGGGTGGCTCCGGTGCACGAGCTGGTCGGCGTCGGCCGCGAGCTGCAGGACCACATCCTGCTGGCCGGGATCCGATACCGGCCCGAGCACCCGCTCGGGGAGACCGGGCTCGACGACGCGACGCTGCTCGCCGCGAGCACCCCGGGTGATCACGGCCCCGATCTGCACCTCTCGCCCATGGCCTTCGACTACCACATGCCCTGGCAGCGCCCCGAGCCGGCCGGCGTCTCGCTCGTGATCGGCCACATGCGCCCAGCGAGCCGCGGCAGCGTGCGGCTGGCATCGGCGGATCCCCTCGTGGACCCGCTCATCGACCCCGCGTTCCTCCGCGAGCCCGGCGACCTCGAGCAGCTCATCGCGGGTGTGGAGCTCATGGACGCCGTCGTGGAGGGCGGCGTCGTGCCGAGGTGGGGCGGCGCCACCGACACGCGCCGCCTGCTGCAGCTGGACCGCACGGATCTCGAGCGCGAGATCCGCGACGCCGTCTCGAGCTACTTCCACCTGGCCGGCAGCTGCCGCATGGGCGTCGATGCGCGGAGCGTCGTCGATCCCGAGCTGCGCGTGCACGGCATCGCCGGCCTGCGCGTGGCCGACGCGTCCGTCATGCCGACCGCGGTGACCGTCAACACCAACGCCGCTACCGTGATGATCGGGGAGCGCGCCGCGGCGTTCGTGGCGGCCGAGGCCGCCGATCCCCCACCCCCGCACGAGGAGGAGCGACCATGACCGCACCGGACCACACCGGCCCCGAAACCGGCTCCGAAGCCCGCGCGGAGGCGCGGCTTGAGGTGAGCGACGGGGTCGCCACGCTGACGCTCGACGCGCCGGAGCGCTACAACGCGCTCACCGTGCCGATGGCGCACGAGATGAGCGCGCTCTTCGACGAGATCGACGGGGACCCGGGTATCGGAGCGCTCGTGGTGACCGGGGCCGGCAAGGCGTTCTGCTCGGGAGCGCATCTCGCGACGCTCTCGGACGCCGGGCAGGATCCGCTCGCGGACGACAGCCTCGCCGATCTCGACGCGCTCTACGGCACCTTCACCCGGCTCGGCCGGGTACGCGTGCCCACGATCGCCGCCGTCAACGGGGCCGCCGTCGGCGCGGGCGTGAACCTCATGTTCGCCGCGGATCTGCGCATCGTCGCGCCCCGGGCCCGGATCATGGGCGGCTTCCTCAAGCGCGGCCTGCACCCCGGCGGCGGGCACTTCCTGCTGCTGGGCCGCTCGGCCGGACGCGACGCGGCCGCCGCAGTGGGGCTCTTCGGGCAGGAGGTGTCGGGCGAGGACGCGGTGCGGGCCGGGCTCGCTTGGGAGGTCGTCGAGCCGGAGCGGCTCGTGGAGCGCGCCCGCGAGATCGCGCGCCCGATCGCCGCGGATCCCGCGCTGGCACGGGCGATGGTCACGAGCTTCCGCGCCGAGACCGAGGCCGCCCCGATGACCTGGCCCGCGGCGGTGCAGTTCGAGCGCACGCCGCAGCTGTGGTCCATGAACCGATTGCGCGCGTAGCCGCGCCGCCCGCGGAAGCCCTGACCGACGAACACGGACAGCATCGAACACAAAGGAGAGACACCATGACCCCCAGGCCCCCCATGGCCCGCAAGGGCACCCCGGCACCGACGCTGCGCGGCCCGTTCGATCCGGGCGGACAGCCCGACCTCGGCCCCGACAAGCATCTGCACCTCAGCCTGTTCGCGTGGAACGTGTCGAACGGCCTCTCGGCGAGCAAGGTCGTGCTCGACGATCCCGAGAGCCGCCAGAACGCGTGGCAGTGGAAGAACTCGCAGCATCTGCTGCGCCTGCTCGACAGCTCCGGCATGGACAGCGCGCTGCAGTACGGCATGTGGGTCGGCTACGGCGGCGAGGTCGAGTGGAACGACCACCACTACGACTGGGCCACCGCCGGTGCCATCACCGCAGCCGTCACCGAGCGCGTGGGCATCTTCCAGACCATCCACGTGGGCTACCACATCTCCCCGATGTTCGTGGCCAAGCAGACCGCCGCGGTCGACCACGTGTCGGGGGGCCGCGGCGGCGTCAACATCGTCGCCGGCCAGAACGCGGTCGACTACGCGCAGTTCGGCCTCGAGGGCCCGCCCCCGCAGCCGATCCGCTACGCGATCGCCGACGAGATGACCACCGCGCTGAAGCTCCTGTGGACGAGCGACGAGCCCGTCGACTTCGAGGGCGAGTACTTCCAGATGTACGGCGCGCAGATCAGCCCCCGGGCCGTCAGCCGGCCGCGCCCCGTTCTCGTCAATGCGGCCGCCAGCCCGGTCGGCCTCGACTACGCCACCCGTCAGTGCGACGCGCTGTTCGTCACCGCGAGCGGCGAGACGTGGGCGGAGAAGGCGGCGCGCATCCACGGCATGGCCGCCGAGCACAACCGCAGGGTGCGCGTCGCCGCCATGTGCTACGTCGTCATGGACGACGACCAGTCGAAGGTCGACGACCTCGTCGAGGAGATGCGCAGGCGCATCGACCGCGAGGCCCTCGAGAACTGGCTCACGATGAGCGGCCACATCATGGCCTCGGAGCCGGGGGGCGAGAACCTCGTCGACAAGGGCCTCTACGGCCTCGACCGCCAGGCTTCCGGCGCCGCCGCCGATCCCTACCTCGGCATCGGCAAGGAGGAGTACGAGGAGCTCGGCATGGGCATGGGCGCGTACCAGCTCTTCGGCACCTACGAGAAGGTCGCCGACGAGCTGATCGAGCTCTACAACCTCGGCATCGGCCAGTTCGCGCTCTGCTTCCTCGACCCGATGAAGGGCGTGCAGCAGATGAAGGAGCACGTGATCCCGATCCTGCAGAGCCGCGGCTACAACGAGCTCGCGACGGCGCTGTAGGCGGCGGGGCGCCGCGGGCGCCCGGCGAGCGGGGGCGGATCCCGATCGGGGTCCGCCCCCGCTGTCGTGCCGGTCGAGCGGACGGAGCCCGTCCCGCCGGGCGAGCGAGCGGAGCGAGCCGACACCCGGGGCGGGTCGACACCCGGGCTCTCGATCCCGACTGCGCTCCGGCGTCGCTCCGCGCGATCGGCGGAGCGACGCCCTACTCCTGCGCCCAGCTCAGGGTGGGCGTGTTGTACAGCAGCGACTGCGTGTACTCGTGCTTCGGCGAGTCGAGCACCTCGTCCACCGGGCCCTCCTCGACGATGACCCCCTGGTCGAGCACGGCCACCCGGTCCGCGATGGCCCGCACCACGGCGAGGTTGTGGGTCACGAACAGCATGGTGAGACTGTTCTCCTCGCGCAGGCGCTGCAGCAGGGCGAGCACCGAGGCCTGCACCGAGACGTCGAGCGCCGAGGTGATCTCGTCGCAGACGAGCACCCGGGGGTCGGTGGCGAGGGCGCGGGCGATGGTGGCGCGCTGGCGCTCGCCGCCGGAGAGCTGCGAGGGGTAGCGGTCGGCGTAGCGGGCGCTGAGCGCCACGTCGTCGAGCAGTTGCACCACCCGCTCCCTGGCCTGCGCGCGGCGCATTCCGCCGAGCACCACGAGCGGCTCGGCCAGCGAGTCGCCGATCGTGCGCCGCGGGTTGAGCGCCTGCGTCGCATTCTGGAAGATGTACTGCACCGCCATGAGCTCCTCGCGGGAGCGCCGCTTCGAGCCGAACGAGAGCGGCTCGCCGCCGACGAACACCTCGCCCGTGGCGCCGGTGTGGAGGCCGCCGATGCACTGCGCCATCGTGGTCTTACCCGACCCCGACTCGCCCACGATCGCGGTCACGAGCCCCTTCGGCACCTCCAGGTCGATGCCGGTGAGCACCTGCTTCCTGCCGTAGCCCGCTCCCAGCCCCCGGATGGAGAGGAAGCCGCTGCCGGGTTCGGCCGCGCTCTCCCGCTGCGCCGTCAGCACGGAGCCCTGCAGCGGCAGCTCGTGCACCGCGTCGACGCGGCGGCAGCGCGAGACGTGCCCCTCGCCGACGGCGACGAGCGGGATCTCGCCGCGGCGGCAGGCCGCCTCGGCGAGCGGGCAGCGGTCGGCGAAGACGCAGCCCTCGGGGCGCTCGTCGATGGGGGTCACGCGGCCGGGGATCGCGTTGAGCGTGCGCCGCTTCGCGGGATCCGGGATCACGCCGATGAGGCCGCGGCTGTAGGGGTGCGCCGCGTTCAGGGTGATCTCGTCGGCGCGGCCCACCTCGACGAGGCGGCCGTAGTACATCACCGCGATGCGGTCGGCGAGGCCGGCGACGACCGCCAGGTCGTGGCTCACGTAGACCCCCGCGGTGCGGTGCTTGGCGCACAGCTCGCGCACCATGGTGAGCACGTGGGCCTGGGTGGTGACGTCGAGGCCGGTGGTGGGCTCGTCGAGCACGACGAGCCGGGGGTTCGTGATGAACCCGGCCGCGATCACGATGCGCTGCTGCTGGCCGCCGGAGAGCTCGTGCGGGAATCGCCGGAGGAACGCGCGGTCCGAGGGCAGCCTCACCTCCTCGAGCATCCGCCTGATGCGGCTCAGTCGCTCGGTGCGCGAGTCCACGCCGCGCGCCGCCAGCACCTCCTCGAGCTGGGTCCCGATCCGCAGCACCGGGTTCAGCGAGGAGCCGGGATCCTGCGGCACGTAGCTGACGAGCGCGCCGCGCTCCCTGCGCAGCTGCTCCTCGTCGAGCTGCAGCAGGTCGACCCCGTCGATGA
>NZ_JAIVPF010000058.1:0-8845 GCF_053528595.1 Leucobacter sp.
ACGGGGAATGCGGATGGGACGTTCGCTCCGAAGGCGTCGGTGACGCGTGAGGCGATGGCGGCGTTCCTGTACCGGTATGCGGGGTCGCCGAAGTTCGCGGCTCCGGTGAAGGCGCCGTTCTCGGATGTGTCTGCGGGTTCGCGGTGCGCGAAGCAGATCGCGTGGTTGTCGAAGTCGGGGATCACGACGGGGAATGCGGATGGGTCGTTCGCGCCGAAGCGTGCGGTGACGCGTGAGGCGATGGCCGCGTTCCTGCACCGCTACGACCGCGAGCTCGGGGACTGACCCCGGGGGGAGGGGCGGCTCGGCCGCCCCTCCTGCGGTTTCCGCCGGCCCCGGTCGGCACGACGCGGGTGGTCGTCATCGCCGGACGGCGACGACGACCACCCGCGTTCGTCGTTCGGGGCGAATCCCGAGACGCGGATCTACTCGCCCTGCGGCAGGTCGATCGACTCGGTGATCGGCTCGAAGCGGTCGACGCTGATCGCGAGGCGCCGCAGCAGCACGGCGAGGCGATCCCGCTCGGAGCGGGGGAGGCCGCCGAGCAGGCGCTCCTCGGCGTCGCTCAGCCGGGTCATCGCGGCATCGACGAGGGTGAGCCCGAGGGGCGTCATCTCGACGAGCACGCCGCGTCCGTCGTTGGGGTCGGTGAGACGGCGCACGAGCCCGCGCTCGACCATGCGGTCGATGCGGTTGGTCATCGTGCCGCTGGACACCATCGTCTGCTGCACGAGCACCTTGGGGCTCTGCTTGAACGGCTCGCCGCCGCGCCGCAGCACGGCGAGCACGTCGAACTCCCACGAGGTGAGCCCGGAGCGCTCGAAGGCGTGCGCTCGCGCGCGATCGACGTGCTTCGCGATGCGCCACAGCCGGGAGAACACCGTCAGGGGGGCCAGATCGAGATCGGGGCGCTCACGGCCCCAGTCGGCGATGATGCGATCGACCTCGTCCTCGTGCTTCATCCCTCCATTATCGAGCCTGAGGAGGTACGAGCGCGAGCGCGAGCGGCAGTGCGTGGGACCGCCGCCGATCTGGCAGACTTGTACGGTGCCGGAACGGCACGGTCCGCCTTGGTGTAATGGCAGCACGACAGCCTTTGGAGCTGTGAGGTCTAGGTTCGAGTCCTAGGGGCGGAGCGGAACTTTCGATGCGGAGCATCGAAAGCCCGCTCCGAAATCGGCGCTCACCAGCGCCGGACAGGTCAGGGAAGCGTAGCTTCTCCGTTATGTTGGGAGCGGAACTTTCGATGCGGAGCATCGAAAGCCCGCTCCGCCATGCGCCCACAGGCGCAGGCGGAGATGAGTGAAGCGAAGCTTCTCCGTGTGTGGGGAGCGGGCCCACTCGGAGAACGGCTCCGAAAGGCGCCGATCCGGGAACAGTTCCGAAACCGGGTAAGGAAGTCAACACATGTCAGACCGTCATATCGCCGTCATCATCCTCGCGGCGGGGCAGGGCACCCGCATGAAGTCCTCGCTGCCGAAGGTGCTGCACCGCATCGGCGGCCGCTCGCTCATCGCGCACGTGCTCGACACCGCCGCCGGGCTCTCTCCCGAACAGGTGCTCGCGGTCGTGCGGCACGATCGGGATCGGGTCGCCGAGGCGATCGTCGATCACGCGCCCGATACGGTGATCGTGGATCAGGACGCCGTGCCGGGTACGGGCCGAGCGGTCGAGCAGGCGCTCTCCGCGCTGCCCGGGGACTTCGACGGTTCCGTCGTGGTGCTCTCGGGCGACGTGCCGCTCATCGACTCGACGACGCTCGACCGCCTCGTGCGCGGTCACCTCGAGGGCGGGCGCGCGATGACGATGCTCTCCGCGATCTTCGAGAATCCCACGGGTCTCGGCCGCATCCTCCGCGACACCGGCGGCGCGGTGACCGGCATCGTCGAGGAGAAGGACGCGGACGAGGCGCAGCGCCGCATCACCGAGATCAACGGCGGCGTCTACGTCTTCGCGCGCCGCGCGATCGAGGCGGCGCTCGCCGAGATCGACACGAACAACGCCCAGGGCGAGAAGTACCTCACCGACGCCGCGGCCCGCATCCTCGCGAGCGGCGGTGCGGTGGAGGCCGTCGCGACCGACGATCCCTGGCTCATCGCGGGGGTCAACGACCGTGCGCAGCTGGCCGAGGCCGGTCGGGAGCTGAACGCCCGCCTCGTGCGCGCCCATCAGCGCGCCGGTGTGACGATCCAGGACCCCGCCACCACCTGGATCGACGCCGACGTCTCGATCGAGGCCGATGTCGAGATCCTCCCGGGCACGTTCCTGCACGGCGCCACCTCGATCGCGAGCGGCGCGGTGATCGGCCCCGACACCACCCTGGTCGACTGCGAGGTGGGGGAGGGGGCGAGGATCCGCCGCAGCGAGGCCACGCTCGCCGTCTTCTCGGCGGGCGCCGAAGTGGGGCCCTTCGCCTTCATCCGCCCCGGCACCGAGCTGGGCGAGGGCGGCAAGATCGGCGCCTTCGTGGAGACCAAGAACGCGAGGATCGGCGCCGGCAGCAAGGTGCCGCACCTCAGCTACGTGGGCGACGCGGTGATCGGCACCGGCAGCAACATCGGGGCGGGCACGATCTTCGCCAACTACGACGGCGTGCGCAAGCATCAGACGCAGGTCGGCGACGCCGTGCGCATCGGCTCGAAGAACGTGCTCATCGCGCCGGTTACCATTGAAGACGGCACGTACACGGCGGCCGGCACGGTCGTGCGGAAGAACGTCCCCTCGGGGTCGCTGGCGCTGAACGTGGCGCCGCAGCGCAACATCGAGGGGTGGGTCGCCGAGCACCGGCCCGGCACCAGCACCGCGGAAGCGGCGGAACGATCGAACACTGCGAAGGACGGCGGGAAGTAGTACATGAGCAAGATCGAGATGGCGGGGCAGAAGAAGCTCGTCCTGATTACGGGCCGGGCCTACCCCGAGCTCGCCGAGCAGGTGGCGGCCGAGCTCGGCGCCGAGCTCGTCCCGACCGACGCGCGCACCTTCGCCAACGGCGAGCTGTACGCCCGCTTCGACGAGAGCGTGCGCGGCTCGGATGCGTTCGTGATCCAGTCGCACACGAACCCCATCAACGAGTGGCTCATGGAGCAGCTCATCATGGTGGATGCGCTGAAGCGCGCCTCCGCCAAGCGCATCACCGTCGTCGCCCCGTTCTACCCCTACTCGCGCCAGGACAAGAAGGGACGTGGCCGCGAGCCCATCTCGGCGCGCCTCGTCGCCGATCTGTTCAAGGCGGCCGGCGCCGACCGCATCATGTCGGTCGACCTGCACGCGCCGCAGATCCAGGGCTTCTTCGACGGCCCCGTCGACCACCTCTTCGCCATGCCGGTGCTGCTCGACCACTTCAAGAAGACCATCGACCGCGACGACCTGACCGTGGTCTCGCCCGACATGGGCCGCGTGCGCGTCGCCGACGTGTGGAGCGACAAGCTCGACGCTCCGCTCGCCATCATCCACAAGCGCCGCGATCCGCTCGTGCCGAACCAGGTGTCGGTGCACGAGATCGTCGGCGAGGTGAAGGATCGCTGGTGCGTGGTGGTCGATGACATGATCGACACCGGCGGCACGATCGCGAAGGCCGCCGAGGCGCTCAAGGCGAACGGCGCCAAGGGCGTCACGATCGCCTGCACCCACGCCATCTTCTCGGGCCGGGCCACCGAGCACCTGTCTCAGGACTTCATCGACCAGGTCGTGGTCACCGACACGCTGCCGGTGAGCCCCGAGAAGCGGTTCGACAAGCTCACGGTGCTGCCGATCGCTCCGCTGCTCGCGAAGGCGATCCACGAGGTCTTCGAGGACGGCTCGGTCACCTCGATGTTCGAGGGCGCGGCGTAGCGGATCCTCCCGCCGTTCGAGCGAGCGCAGCGAGTCGAAACCCCGATGCCCGGGGTCTCGACTCCGCTCCGCCCCGCTCGGCGGCGGGGCGCGGGATCAGACCGCGCGTCGGCCCGCGCGCCAGACGGCGGCGGTGAGCGGCATACCCGGGCGGTAGGCGAGGTGCGTCGCCGAGGGGGCCTCGAGCAGCTGGAGGTCGGCGCGGGCGCCGGGGCGGATCGCGCCGACGGCGGGCTGAGGCTCGCCGCGGGGATCCCGCCAGCCGTCCTCGTGCATGCCGAGCGCGATCGCGCCGCCGAGGGTCGCCGCGCGCACCGCCTCCTGGATGGTGAGGCCCATCTGCAGCACGGCGGTCGCCACGCAGAAGCCCATCGAGCTGGTGTACGAGGTGCCCGGGTTGCAGTTCGACGCGATCGCCAGCACGGCGCCGGCGTCGACGAGGCGGCGGGCCGGGGCGAGAGGCATCCGGGTCGAGAGGTCGCAGGCGGGCAGCACGGTGGCGACGGTGCCGCGGGATCCGGATCCGGCATCCCAGCCCGACCACGAGCCCGCGAGTGACTCGACGTCCGCATCGGTGAGGAAGCCGAGATGGTCGACGCTCAGCGAGCCGTGCTCCACCGCCAGGCGCGCCCCGGGACCGTGGCCGAGCTGATTGCCGTGCACGCGCGTCGCGAGACCGGCGCTCCTCGCCGCGTCGAGCACTCGCCCGGAGGCCGCTTCGTCGAACGCCCCCGTCTCGCAGAAGACGTCGACGGCGCTCACGTGCGGGGCGACGGCGTCGAGCATCTCGCCGATCACGAGGTCGAGGTAGGCCTCGGGGTTCACACCACGAGGCACCACGTGCGCGCCGAGGAATGTGACCGCGTCGACGTGCGCTCCGGCGATCCGGGCGGCGCGCACCTCGTCGGGCACGGTGAGCCCGTAGCCCGTCTTGGTCTCGAGCGTGGTGGTGCCGCCGAGACGGGCCTCGGCGACGAGACGGGCGAGGTTCTCCGCGAGTGCCCCGTCCGACGCGGCCCGCGTCGCCTCGACCGTCACGTTGATGCCGCCCGCGGCATACGACTCGCCGGCCATGCGCGCCTCGAACTCGGCGGTGCGATCGCCCGCGAACACCATGTGGGTGTGCGAGTCGACCCAGCCGGGCAGCAGCGCGCGACCCCCCGCGTCGAACCGCTCGTCGGCCGGGGGAGCGGCCGTGGCCGGACCGACCCAGGCGATCCGTTCGCCCTCGACCACCACGGCGGCGTCGCGGAGGCGTCCGCCGAGACCCTCGCCGAGCGATGCGTCGTTGGTGGTGAGCTCGCCGATGTTCGTGATGAGCAGTGATGTCATGGTCTCTCCACTTCGTCGTTCTGCGCGAGCGGGATGAGGGGGCCGGTCGCGCGAGGCGCAGCCGGGACTACCAGGCCGTGTCGGTGTTGCGGATGGTCGCCTTGAGCGGCACCCGCACCCCGCGCTCCGCCGCGACGTCGACCGCGCGCTGGTAGCCGGCGTCGACGTGGCGGATGACGCCCATGCCCGGGTCGTTGGTGAGCAGCCGCGACAGCTTCTCGGCTGCGAGGTCGGTGCCGTCGGCCACCGACACCTGGCCGGTGTGGATGGAGCGGCCGATGCCGACGCCGCCGCCGTGGTGGATCGACACCCACGTCGCACCGGAGGAGGTCGCGGTGAGGGCGTTGAGCAGCGGCCAGTCGGCGATCGCGTCGGAGCCGTCGGCCATGGCCTCGGTCTCGCGGTAGGGCGACGCCACCGAGCCGGAGTCGAGGTGGTCGCGGCCGATCACGATGGGCGCCGAGACGCGGCCCGAGGCGACGAGCTCGTTGAAGAGCAGGCCGGCCTGGTGGCGCTCGCCGTAGCCGAGCCAGCAGATGCGGGCGGGCAGCCCCTCGAACTCGACGCGCTCGGCGGCGGCGTCGAGCCACTTGTGCAGGTGGGCGTTCTCGGGGAAGAGCTCCTTGAGCGCCTCGTCGGTGACGCGGATGTCCTCGGGATCGCCCGAGAGTGCCGCCCAGCGGAACGGGCCGAGGCCCTCGCAGAAGAGGGGGCGGATGTAGGCCGGGACGAAGCCGGGGAACTCGAAGGCGCGGTCGTAGCCGCCCTTGCGCGCCTCGTCGCGGATCGAGTTGCCGTAGTCGAACACCTCGGCGCCCGCGTCCTGGAACTCGACCATGGCCTTGACGTGCGCGGCCATCGCGGCCTGCGCGTCTTTCGTGAACTGCTCGGGGTCGGCCTCGGCCCGCTCCAGGCGCTCCTCGACGCGGTAGCCGATCGGCAGGTAGCTCAGCGGGTCGTGCGCCGAGGTCTGGTCGGTCACGAGGTCGATCGTGATCTCGCCGGCCAGGTGGCGGCGCAGGATCTCCGGGAACACCTCGGCGGCGTTGCCGACGAGGCCTACTGACCAGCCGCGCTGCTCGTCCTTGGCCTGCTGCACCTTGGCGAGGGCCTCGTCGAGATCCTCGACGACCTCGTCCAGGTAGCGCTTGCCCGCGCGGCGGTCGAGGCGGGTCTTGTCGACGTCGACGATGAGGCAGGCGCCGTCGTTCAGCGTGACCGCGAGGGGCTGGGCGCCGCCCATGCCGCCGCAGCCGCCCGTCAGGGTGATGGTGCCCGCGAGCGAGCCCTTGCCCTCGACGGTCTCGATCCGCTTCTGGCCCTGCAGCTTGCGGCCCGCGGCGGCGAAGGTCTCGTAGGTGCCCTGCAGGATGCCCTGGGTGCCGATGTAGATCCAGGAGCCGGCCGTCATCTGCCCGTACATGAGGAGGCCCTCGGCCTCGAGCCTGCGGAACTCCGGCCAGGTCGCCCAGTCGCCCACGAGGTTCGAGTTGGCGATGAGCACGCGCGGCGCCCACTTGCTGGTGCGGAAGACCCCGACGGGCTTGCCCGACTGCACCAGCAGGGTCTCGTCCTCCTCGAGGTCGCGCAGGGTGTCGGCGATCGCGTCGAAGGCCTCCCAGCTGCGCGCGGCGCGACCGGTGCCGCCGTAGACGACGAGGTCGTCGGGGCGCTCGGCCACCTCCGGGTCGAGGTTGTTCATGAGCATGCGCAGCGGGGCCTCGGTCTGCCAGCTCTTCGCGGAGATCTCGGTGCCGCGGGGAGCGCGGACGGGGCGGGCGCCGGGGAGCGTCATGGTGAGGTCCTTTCGATCGTGCGCGGCTGCGATGCCGCGATGGATCAATCCCACCGCGTCGCGGCGCTCGCGGCAACGAGGATCCCGGGCCGCTTGTCCGGAATCCCGGACTCGCGGGAGAGGGCGCCGGTGCGGCAGCGCAGTGGGCGCTGCCGCGTCAGGCGATGCGAGAGCCCTTGGGCAGCCGTGCGGCCGGGGTGCGCAGGCGCATATAGCCCGCGCTGAGCGAGGCCGCGGCGAGGACCAGCTGCAGGCCGAGCCCGATCCACCACACCGGCATGGTGCCCTCGAGTTCGTCGGTGATCGTGTCGTCCAGGGCCTCGCCCTGCGCTCCGGGCCGGCAGTCGTCCCAGCCCGCGAAGGACTCGTCCTGCGGCTTCTGCAGCGAGCGAACGCCGTACGAGATGATGCCGAACAGGTCGCTGGGGGCCTGATCGTCTGGACGCACCGACACCATGTCCCCGACGATGACGTACGGGTTCATGGCGAGGATCCACCAGAACCGGTCGGCGTACACGATCGAGGTGGTGGTGCGCTCGGTCGTGCAGGTGACGGGGATCTCGCGCTCGCACGCTTCGATCGCGGCCTGGTCGTCGGGATCCCGGTAGCACTGGTCCACCTCCTCCCAGTACTCCTGCGAGTAGGTGCGGTACTCGATCTCGACGTACTTCGTGGTCGAGCCGACCGCGAGCCCGAAGGCGATCAGGGTGCCGACCGAGAGCAGCGCGACGATGAGGTAGGCGGTGACGATCGAGAACAGCTGCGAGGAGATGAAGGCCGAGAGGCCCACGCCGATCGCCGTGAAGAGGCCGATCTGCAGCGCCAGGGCGAGCACGGCGATGAGCAGCTGCAGCGGATCGAAGCGCGCCACGGTGAGGCTCAGCACGATGAACGGGGTCGCGACGACGAGGAAGGCGATGCCCGTGATCCAGGCGGCGAGGGCCTTGCCGACGAGGATCGACCAGGTGCTCACCAGCGTGACCTGCGTGGTGGCGAGCGTGCCGCCCGAGCGCTCGGAACCGATCGAGCCGGCGGAGATGGCGGGGGCGACGAGCGTGCCGAAGAGCAGCACGAAGTAGACGATCAGCGAGAACAGCGGGTAGGCGTCGAAGTCCTCCTCGTAGGCTCCGAAGCTCGCGGCGAGGATGTACCAGGTGATGCCGGTGACCACGCCGATCAGCACGAACCAGATGATCCCGAGTATCCAGAGCGTCTTCGAGCGCTGCCGCTGCCGCAGCTCGAGGGCGGCGATGATCCACGCGGCCCGCCAGAAGCCGGGGGCGCTCACCGCGGGCGCGATCGTCGTCTCGCTCATGACTGCCACCCCGTCTCGGTGCCGCCGGCCTGTCCGGGCAGTGGAGGCGGAGGCACTGTCGGATACGCCGCCGCCGGATCCGCTGCTCCGGGATCCGGCGGCGCGTCAGGCCCGCCCGTCTCCCGGATCCGGCTCACGAACGCCCGCTCGAGCGATCCGGTGGCCGGCGCGAACTCGACTACGTCGATGCCGGCCGTCACCAGCGTGCGGAGCAGCCAGGCGGCCGCGGCCTCGCCCTGGAGCTCGACCACGCAGTGCACGCCGGCGAGCGAGGTCTGGCGGGTCCAGGGCAGCCCGTTCCAGGCGAGCGCCTGCTCGAGTGCGAGGATGTCGAAGGCGCGCACCCGCCAGGGCACGAGCTGCTGCTCGACCGGCGGTGCGCCGGTCTCGGTGCGTCCGTCGCGCAGGAACACGACGTCCCGGGCGAGCTGCTCGAGCTCGTCGAGCACGTGACTGGTGACGAGGATCGCGGTGCCCTCGTCGGCGAGACGCCTGAGCGCCTCGCGCTGGGAGAGGCGGGCCTCGGGATCCAGTCCCGAGGCGGGTTCGTCGAGCAGCAGCACCCGGGGCTC
>NZ_JAIVPF010000059.1:0-76919 GCF_053528595.1 Leucobacter sp.
ACGTCCGTGCCGTCGAGGCGGTAGCTGCCCGCCGTGAGCGTGTCGAGGCACCCGAGCGCGTTCATCAGCGTCGACTTCCCGGAGCCGGACGGGCCCATGATCGCGACGTACTCGCCCGCGCGGATGCTGAGGTCGGCGCCGCGCAGCGCCTCGAACTCGATGTCCCCCGAGCGATAGGTCTTGCGGGCCCCGCGCAATTCGATGACGGGATCCCCGTGACCGGGCGCGCCGGCGGGACGCGCCGGACGCGCGGGTGCACCGATCCGGGAGGCCCCGCTCTGCAGGATTCCGCGCATCACTGGCCGCCCCTCGCGCCGCCGAAGTCGGGCATCTGCCCGTCGCCGAAGTCGGGCATCTGCCCGCTGCCGGGATCGGGCATCTCGCCGCCCCCGAGGCCGGGCATCTGCCCGCCGCCCGCGGAGTCGCCCTCGCCCGGGGTGAACACCGCCACCTGCACGAGGTCCCCCTCGGCCAGGCCGTCCGTGATCTCCGTGAGGTCTCCCGAGACCTCGCCGACGGTCACCTCGCGCTGCGACTCGCCGCCCGCGTCGTCGATCAGCGTGACGGTGCTCGTGCCGTCCGGATCGGTGCTGACCGCGGCGCTCGGCACCGTGAGCACCTCGTGACGGCGCTCGTACACGATGGCGGCCGTCACGGACGTGCCGTCGAAGAGGCCCTCGGCGGTGCCGGTGATGGCGATCGTCACGGGGAAGGCGGCGCTGCCCGAGCTCGTCGAGGGCAGCTTGCCCACCGCGTCGACGACGCCGAAGAGCTGCGTGCCCTCGGCCGTCTCGAGCTCGACCTGGTCGCCCGCCTCGATGAGGCCGATCTCGGACTCGCCGACCGAGACCGAGACCTCCCAGGCCTCGGTGCCGACGATCGTGAACTGGGCGCTCTCACTCGAGGTGCCGGTCGTCGATCCGGCGCTCGTCGCACCGCCCTGGCCCGAGGCCGCGCTCCCGCCGGAGCCGGTGCCTCCGGAACCGGTGCCGGAGCTGCCGGAGCCGCTCGTCCCTCCGCCGGAGGACGACCCGGTCACGACATCGCCCACCGAGAGCGACACCGCGGTCACGAGTCCCGCGACGGGGGCCTGCAGGGTCGCGCCCGACACCGCCTCGCGAGCGCTCTCCACCTGCTGCTGCGCGACGGTCACCGCGGCCTCCCGCGCGCTGATGCGCGCGGCGGAGGAGACGGAGCCGTCGTCCTCGGACTGCGCGCTCGAGAGCTGGGCCTCCGCGTCCGCGAGATCCGCCTGCGCCTGCAGCAGCTCCGCCTCGACCGTGATCGTGTCGACGGTGGCGAGCGTCTGCCCGGCCTCGACCGTGTCGCCGGCCTCGACGGCGACCTTCGTGACGGTGCCCGAGGCGACGAAGCTCACGCTCTCCTGCACCGCCGGAGTGAGGGTGCCCGTCGCCTCGACGGACTTGTCCAGCGTCTCGAGGCTCGCGGCGACGTTCCGCGTGACCGGCGCCGCCTGGGCAGCGCTCTGCTGGGAGAGCAGGATCAGAGCCGCCGCTCCGCCCGCCAGTATCAGCGCGGTCGCACTTCCGAGGACCACCCACGTCCGCTTCCGCACTCCGGCGAAGAACGATCTCGCCCTGTCTGAGGCCATCGTCCAGCCCCTCCCGATCAGCTCGATTCCTCCCGGGATCCCGGGCTCGAATCGAGCGTAGAAAGGGCGACTATGCCGACCGTAAGCCGAATATTAGAAGCCGCCGAGAAGGAGGCCGGGCGGTCAGGGGCGGCCGGTCAGCGCTCGCCGGGGCCCGCGCCGCCCTCGTCGAGCGCCGATCGCCCCGTCTGCGGGTGGAACTTGGCGAGCCCGAGCACGCCGATCACCGCGACGGCGCCCGAGGCCACGAACGCCGCGATCGCCCACGCGGGCGCGCCCGCCGCCTCGTTCAGCACGACGATGCCGATGAGCACCGCGACGATCGGGTCGATCACCGTCAGACCGGCCACCACCAGGTCGGGCGGCCCCGAGGAGTAGGCGTTCTGCACGAACACCATGCCGAGCAGGGCGCCGATGAGGAGCGCGCACACGCAGGTCCAGGTGAGCCACTCGAACTCGCCCTGCTGCAGCCGGCCGATGACCACCTTCGCGAAGGTGGCGACGAAACCGTACAGCACCCCGGCGCCGACGATGTAGATGAGGGCGACGCCGCGGTGCCGGAAGGCGACGAAGAGCAGCAGCGCCAGCACGAGCACCACCGCGAAGGTGATGAGGATCGTGATGAGCTTGGCGTCGGTGACCGGTTGATCGGCGGCCGTGAAGGCCGCGATCGTGACGAAGACGACGATCCCGAGCACGCACAGCGCGATCGAGGTCTTGACGCGCTTCCCGAGCTTCACCCCGCTGATGCGCGAGTTGAGGATCGAGGTGATCACGAGGCCCACCACGCCGATGGGCTGCACGATGATGAGCGGCGACAGCGACAGCGAGCCGATCTGGAACAGCACGGCCACCCCGAGCAGCAGCGTGCCGCTGACCCAGGAGGGGCGCCGCAGCAGGTTGAGCATGTGTCGGCCAGAGAGCCCGGCGCCCGCGCTCTCGCCGACGATGCGCTCCACCTTGTTCAGCCCGCGCGACTGGTACTGCGCGCCGAACGCGAGCAGGGCGGCGCCGATGAGGGCGAGCGGGATGCCGAGCAGCTGCTTGGGATCCATCGCCAGGACCTCGTCGATCCCCGATGTCGGGAGGAGGGCGCCCAGGCGCACGGATGAGTCGATCAGGCTCGGGATCACAGGACAACGTTACCCCGGATCACCGCCCCGCCCGGACTATCCGGGGGCGTGTGGGGCTTCGGCTCGAACCATGCGCGCTCGAGCCCCGCGCGGCAGCGGCGCGCGCTTCAGTCGCCTCCGCGCATCAGCTCCACGAGCCGGGCCGCAGCGCGCGGCACCTCGTCGTTCACGATGATCTCATCGAACTCGTCCGCCGCGGCGAGCTCGACCTTCGCGGTCTCGAGACGTCGTTCCCGCTCCTCGGCGTCCTCGGTACCGCGCCCGACCAGCCGCTCCACGAGCTCGTCCCAGCTCGGCGGCGCGAGGAACACCAGCCGCGCCTCCGGCATGCTCGCCCGCACCTGGCGGGCGCCCTGCAGGTCGATCTCGAGCAGCATCGGCTCGCCCCGCTCGGCGGCGGCGAGCACCGGGCCGCGCGGCGTGCCGTAGCGGTACCGGTTGTGCACGGTCGCCCACTCGAGCAGCTCGTCCGACGCCAGCATGCGGTCGAAGCCCTCGTCGTCGACGAAGAAGTAGTGCCTGCCCTCCTCCTCGCCGGGACGGGGTGCGCGCGTCGTGGCCGACACCGAGAGCCGGATCTCCGGGTAGTGCTCGCGGATGTACGCGGCGACCGTCCCCTTGCCCACGGCCGTGGGACCGGCCAGCACCGTCAGCGGCGGTCGCTCTCCGGTGGGAGCCGCTCCCGTGCGCTCGCGCACGAAGTGCTCCAGGCGCTCGCGCTGCAGCTTGCCGAGGCCTCCGAGCCGCTTGCGCTCCGAGATCCCGAGCTGCTCCCGCATCCGCTCGGCCTTCACGGCGCCGATGGCCGGGAAGGAGAGCAGGTAGTCGGTGATGCGCAGGGATGCGGCGGCGCTGCCCGGTACGCGGGACTGCTCCAGCACGCGGAACGGCGACACCTCGCCGCTGCGCAGACGCCGTTTGAGCTCGGCGCGGGCTCGCCGCGCCGCGATCGCGGCTCGGTTCGCCGCGACGCGATCGACCTCCGGCATGGCGGGTGTGGCGCTGTGGTTCGTCATGTCTGCTCCATCGTGGCGGTCGGAGGGGGCTCCTCAAGTCTACGGTCGCGCCGAGGCTACCCGTGCGTGAGGGCCTCTCCGATGGCCGCGGACCGCTCGCGCACGCGATCGGCGAGCCCCGATGCGCCGCCCGAGAGGATGCTGCGCGACTCGTTGGCGAGCAGCGCCCACCCCAGCCCGCCGAAGATGCGCAGCGCGTCCTCGACGCGCGCCCCCTGGTGGCCGAAGCCTGGTGCCAGCACGGGCAGCGCGGGCTTCGCCGGCGGCAGCTCGATGTCGATGCCGAAGTCGGCGAGCGTCAGGGTGGCCCCGAGCACCACGCCCACCGAGTTCACGTACTTGTCGCCGGGCGACTCGAACGCGAGGGCGTCGTCGACCATGGCCCGCGCCACGGTGCGCCCGTCGTCGCGGCGTGCCAGCTGCACCTCGCGCGCCTCGGGGTTCGAGGTCGCCGCCAGCACGAAGAGCCCCTTGCCGTGATCCCTCACGAGATCGAAGGCGCCCGACAGGCTGCCGAAGCCCTGGTACGCGGTCACGGTCATCGCGTCCGCCTCGAGCGGGGACCCCGGCGTCAGCCAGGCCTCCCCGTAGGCGGCGAAGCTCGACCCGATGTCGCCCCGCTTCACATCGGCGATCACGAGCACCCCCGCCTCGCGGGCGTCCGCGAGCACCCGCTCGAGCGCCGCGAAGCCCGCCGCGCCGAAGCGCTCGAAGAAGGCGACCTGGGGCTTGACGCAGGCCGCGACCCCGGCGGCAGCGGCCACGACCTCGCGCCCCAGGCGCTCGGCGCCGGAGGCATCGTCGGGCAGCCCCCAGGCGTCGAGCAGCGGCGCGTGCGGGTCGATGCCCACGCAGAGGTGCCGCTTCGCCGCCAGGGCCGTCGCGAGGCGGTTCGAGAAGGACGCGGAGGTGCTCGTGCTCATCTCACACCGCCTCGCGGACCGCGCGGCGGTCCAGCTCGTACTCCTGCAGCGACTTCACCGCGAAGCCCTGCTGCTGCGCCGAGATCGCGCCCACCGCCGCCGAGAGCTCGGAGACGGTCGTGAAGATCGGCTTGTCCGCGGCCACGGCCGCCGCCCGGATCTCGTAGCCGTCCGCGCGCGCGGAGCTGCCCGAGGGCGTGTTGATGATCATGTCGATCTCGCCGCGGTTGATGAGGTCGACGATCGTGTCGCCGTCGGCGTGCGCGCCCTCCGCACGGGCGGAGTGCTTGCGGGCGACCTCGGAGGAGATCCCGTTGCGCGCGAGCACCACCTGCGTGCCCTGGGTCGCGAGGATGCGATAGCCCAGTTCCTGCAGGCGCAGCGCGGGCTGCACGATCGAGCGCTTGTCGCGATCGGCCACCGACAGGAACACCGTGCCCGAGGTGGGCAGCTCGCTGCCCGCGGCCGACTGGCTCTTGGCGAACGCGGTCGGGAAGTCGCGATCCATGCCCATGACCTCGCCGGTCGACCGCATCTCGGGGCCGAGCAGCGAGTCGACGACCAGGCCCTCGTGGGTGCGGAATCGCTTGAACGGCAGCACCGCCTCCTTGACCGCGATCGGCGCGTCGATGGGCGCGCGCGAGCCGTCGCGCTCGGGCAGGAAGCCGGCGTCGACGAGCTGCTGGATCGTCTCCCCCGCCATGATGCGGGAGGCGGCCTTCGCGAGGGGGATCCCGAGCGCCTTCGACACGAACGGCACCGTGCGCGATGCGCGCGGGTTCGCCTCGAGCACGTAGAGCACGCCCTGGCCGATCGCGAACTGCACGTTCAGCAGACCGCGCACGCCCAGCCCGGCGGCGATGCCGAGCGTCGCCTCGCGCACGTGGGCGATCTGGTCGTGGCCGAGGGTCACGGGCGGCAGCGTGCAGCTGGAGTCGCCCGAGTGCACGCCCGCCTCCTCGATGTGCTCCATCACGCCGCCGACGTAGAGCTGCTCGCCGTCGTAGAGGGCGTCCACGTCGATCTCGATGGCGTCGTCGAGGAAGCGGTCCACGAGCAGCGGGTGTCCCGGACCCACGAGGGCGTGGCCCTCGATGCGGCCGAAGTAGCCGCGCAGCGAGGCGGTGTCGTAGACGATCTCCATGCCGCGGCCGCCCAGCACGAACGACGGGCGCACCAGCACGGGGTAGCCGATCTCCTCGGCGACGCGCACGGCGCCCTCCTCGTCGATCGCCGTGCCGTTGCGGGGCGCTACGAGACCGGCCTGCTCGAGGATGCCGGCGAAGGCGCCGCGCTCCTCGGCGAGGTCGATGGCCTCGGGGGTGGTGCCGAGGATCGGGATCCCGGCGTCCTTGAGGGGCTGCGCAAGCCCGAGCGCGGTCTGGCCGCCGAGCTGCACGACGACGCCCAGCAGCTCGCCGCTCTGCTGCTCCGCGTGGATCACCTCGAGCACGTCCTCGAGCGTGAGCGGCTCGAAGTAGAGCCGGTCGCTCGTGTCGTAGTCGGTCGAGACCGTCTCGGGGTTGCAATTGATCATGATGGTCTCGTAGCCGGCTTCCGACAGCGCGAAGGAGGCGTGCACGCACGAGTAGTCGAACTCGACGCCCTGGCCGATGCGGTTCGGGCCCGATCCCAGGATCACGACCTTCTTGCGGTCGCTGGGCGCGACCTCGGTCTCCAGGTCGTAGGACGAGTAGTGATAGGGAGTGAGGGCCGGGAACTCGCCCGCGCAGGTGTCGACGGTCTTGAAGACCGGGCGCAGGCCGAGACCGTGGCGCAGGCCCCGGATCTCGCTCTCGCTGACACCGCGGATCGCGGCGATCTGCGCATCCGAGAAGCCGTGATCCTTCGCTTCGCGCAGCACCTCGAGGGTGAGCTGCGGCGCGGCCCTCACGGCGTCCGCGACCTCGTTGATGAGCTGGATCTGATCGAGGAACCAGGGGTCGATCGCGGTCGACTCGAAGACCTGCTCGATCGTCGCGCCGAGGCGCAGCGCCTGCTGCACGTCGACGATGCGGCCGTCGGTGGGACGGGCGATGGAGGTCAGGAGATCCTCGACGGTGCGGGTCTGCTCGCCCCAGTGGAACGAGGAGCCGCGCTTCTCGAGGGAGCGCAGCGACTTCTGCAGCGCCGTCGTGAAGTTGCGGCCGATCGCCATCGCCTCGCCCACCGACTTCATGGTGGTGGTGAGGGTGTCGTCGGCGGCCGGGAACTTCTCGAAGGCGAAGCGGGGCGCCTTCACCACGACGTAGTCGATGGTCGGCTCGAAGCTCGCCGGGGTCTTCTGCGTGATGTCGTTCGGGATCTCGTCGAGGCGGTAGCCGAGCGCCAGCTTGGCCGCGATCTTCGCGATCGGGAAGCCCGTCGCCTTCGAGGCGAGCGCCGAGGAGCGCGAGACGCGCGGGTTCATCTCGATGACGATGATGCGCCCGGTCTTCGGGTCGACGGCGTACTGGATGTTGCAGCCGCCGGTGTCGACGCCCACCCGGCGGATGATGTCAATGCCGATGTCGCGCAGCTTCTGGAACTCCCGGTCGGTGAGCGTGAGCGCCGGCGCCACGGTGATCGAGTCGCCCGTGTGCACACCCACCGCGTCGACGTTCTCGATCGAGCAGACGACCACCGTGTTGTCGGCGGTGTCGCGCATGAGCTCGAGCTCGTACTCCTTCCAGCCGAGGATCGACTCCTCGAGGAGCACCTCGCTGGTCGGGCTGTAGTGCAGACCGTCGCCCGCGATGCGGATGAGGTCCTCCTCCGTGTAGGCGAAACCGGAGCCCAGGCCGCCCATGGTGAAGGACGGGCGCACGACGAGGGGGTAGCCGAGATCCTGGGCGAACTCCTTCGCCTCCTCGAGCGTGTGCGCGATGTGCGAGCGGGCCACGTCGGCGCCCGATTCGATCACGAGGTCCTTGAAGATCTGGCGGTCCTCGCCGCGACGGATCGCGTCGACTTTCGCGCCGATGAGCTCGACGCCGTGCTTCTCGAGGATGCCCCGCTCGTGCAGCGCCATGGCCGCGTTGAGCGCCGTCTGCCCGCCGAGCGTCGGCAGGATCGCGTCGGGGCGCTCCTTGACGATGATCGACTCGATCACCTCGGGGGTGATGGGCTCGACGTAGGTGGCGTCGGCGAAGTCGGGGTCGGTCATGATGGTCGCGGGGTTCGAGTTGACCAGGATGACGCGCACGCCCTCCTCGCGCAGCACACGGCAGGCCTGGGTGCCCGAGTAGTCGAACTCGCAGGCCTGGCCGATGACGATCGGGCCGGAGCCGATGACGAGGACGGAGTTGATGTCTGAACGCTTGGGCATGTGTCTTAGGCCTCCGAGGCGGTGGTCTTGCGCTCCTTGACCAAAGCGCGGAATCGATCGAAGAGGTAGAAGGCGTCGTGCGGACCGGCCGCGGCCTCGGGGTGGTACTGCACCGAGAAGGCGGGGATGTCGAGGCACTCGAGCCCCTCCACCACCTGATCGTTGAGGCTGTAATGGCTCACCTGCACCCGTCCGAAGCCCTCGGGGGCGTCGAGCTCGCCCTCGATGGGGGCGTCGACCGCGAAGCCGTGATTCTGGGCGGTGATCTCCACGCGGCCCGTGCGCTTGTCGAGCACGGGCTGGTTGATGCCGCGGTGGCCGAAGGGCAGCTTGTAGGTGCCGAAGCCCAGCGCGCGGCCGAGCAGCTGGTTGCCGAAGCAGATGCCGAAATAGGGCAGCCCGTCGCGCAGCAGCTCGCGCAGCAGCACCACGGCCTCGTCGGAGGCCGCGGGGTCGCCGGGGCCGTTCGAGTAGAACAGCGCGTCGGGCGCGATCTCGCGCACCTGCTCGAGCGTCGTGGCGGCCGGCAGCACGATCACGTCGAAGCCGTGCTCGGAGAGGTACTGCACGGTGGCGCGCTTGATGCCGAGGTCGAGCACGGCGATCGACCCCACGCGCTCCGCGCCCTCGGCGGCGGGCACGTCGTAGCGCTCGGGCGTCGTCACCTCGGCCGAGAGGTTCCTGCCCGCCATGGCCTCCTGGCCGCGCACGAGCTCCAGCTGCTCGGCCTCGGGGAGGTCGAAGTCGGCGCCGGAGAAGACTCCGGCCCGCATGGCGCCCGCGGAGCGGATGCGGCGGGTGACGGCGCGGGTGTCGATGCCCGAGACGCCCACGACGCCGTCGCGCACGAGGTCCTCGTCGAGCGAGCGCTCAGCGCGGAAGTTGGAGACGCGGCGCGCGGGATCCCGCACCACGAAGCCCGACACCCAGATCTTGCGCGACTCCATGTCGGTGTCGTTGGCGCCGGTGTTGCCGATGTGGGGGGCCGTCATGAGCACGATCTGGCCCGCGTAGGACGGATCGGTGAGGGTCTCCTGGTAGCCGGTCATGCCCGTGGAGAACACGACCTCGCCGAGCGTGCGCCCGGTCGCGCCGTACGCGCGCCCGGTGTAGCGCGTGCCGTCCTCGAGCACCAGCACGGCCGCGCCGGTGGGCACCGCGGAGGCCGGCGGAGCGGTGACCTCGATGACTGCGTGTGTTTCGGAAGCTGTGGTCATTTCGCGCCCTCCTGAGACGTCGAAGGTGTGAGTGAGATCTTGTCGACGGCCTCGGCGAAGGCCGCCTGCTCGGCGGGGTTCGCGAGCCGGAAGCCGGACTCCAGCGTGCGCTCGCCGGCCGCGCCCGACGGCGCCCAGCGCAGCAGCGAGAGCCCGTCGCGCTCCACGGCCTTCCCCACGCGGCCGCCGGCCGTGCCGCTGCCGCGCAGCTGCGCCGCGGGGATGCGCACCGGCTCCTCCCCCGTCACCGCGATGACGACGCCGTCGCTCAGGACCGTCAGCTCGGCGAAGCCCTTGTAGCGCAGGCCCGGGATCGACAGCCGCTCGAACGGGGCGCCGACGGGGGTGGTGGAGACATAGCCGGCGCGCGGGAAGCTGACGAGCGCCTCGCCTGCGAGCTGCGCGGCCGGCGGTTCGACACCGCGATCGCGTCGCGCCCTGGCCCGCCAGGCGAACCACATGCCGAGCAGCGCGAGGGCCGCGATGGCGGCCATCACGATCACGTAGGTGGTCTGGCTCACAGCGAGCCTCCCTGCGCCGCTGCCGCGGCGGAGACCGCCTCGGCGCCCACCAGCTCGCCGTCGTCGAGCGTGAGGTATCCCCGGCGCACCGTGTAGGCGATCCGTCCGGGCAGCTCCATGCCGAGGTAGGGCGAGTTCACGCTGAGGCCCTGCAGGCGGGCCAGATCGAACTCGCTCGATCCACTCGGATCGACGAGCGCGATGTCGGCGGGCTGTCCGGGCTCGAGCGCCGAGGGGTGCCCTTCCAGTCGGCCGATCTCGGCGGGCCGGTGCGAGAGCAGCGTCTCGAGCTCGGCCCAGCTGGCGTGCCCCTCGTTCACGAGGGTGAGCAGCGCGATCGGCAGCGCCGACTCGAGCCCCACCATGCCGAAGGCCGCCACGTCCCACTCGCACTCCTTCGCCTCGATGGGGTGCGGGGCGTGGTCGGTGGCGATGATGTCGATGACCCCCTCCGCCACGGCCCGGCGCAGTGCCCGCACGTCCTCCTCGCGGCGCAGCGGCGGGTTGACCTTGTAGCGGGCGTCGTAGCTGCGCACGAGCTCCTCGGTGAGGATCAGGTGGTGCGGCGTGACCTCGGCGGTCACCCGCACGCCGCGGGCCTTCGCCCAGCGGATCACCTCGACCGAGCCGGCGGTCGACAGGTGGCAGATGTGCAGCCGGGCGCCGATGTGCTCGGCGAGCAGCACGTCGCGCGCGATGATCGACTCCTCGGCGACCGCCGGCCAGCCCTTGAGGCCGAGCTCGCTCGACAGCGCGCCCTCGTTCATCTGCGCGCCCTCGGTGAGCCGGGGGTCCTGCGCGTGCTGGGCGATGACGCCGTCGAAGGTCTTGACGTACTCGAGCGCGCGGCGCATGAGCAGCGGATCGTGCACGCACTTGCCGTCGTCGGAGAAGACGCGCACCTCGGCGCGCGACTGCGCCATGGCGCCGATCTCGCTGAGCCGTTCGCCGGCGAGATCCTCGGTCACCGCCCCGATGGGGCGCACGGTGGCGTAGCCCGCGGCGTCGCCCAGGCGCTGCACCTGCTCGACCACACCCGCCGTGTCCTGCACGGGCAGGGTGTTCGCCATCGCGAAGACGCTCGTGAAGCCGCCTGCCGCGGCCGCGCGGGTGCCCGTGAGCACGGTCTCGGACTGCTCGAAGCCGGGCTCGCGCAGGTGCGTGTGCAGATCCACCAGGCCGGTCAGCGCCACGAGGCCGTCGGCCTCGATGACCCGCTCGCCGTCGCGGGCCGCGATCCCGCCGTCGGCCTGCGCGACGCGCTCGGCGATCGTGCCGTTCGAGATGCGCAGATCCACGGCGGGGGCCGCGCCGACGTCGCCGCCGCGCTCGGTCAGCCCGGCCGCGAGGCGCGCGCCGCGGATCAGGATGTCGGGGTTGCTCATATGCTCGCCTCTCGCTCGCCGGACAGTAGGAGGTACAGGGCGGCCATCCGCACCGAGACGCCGTTCGCGACCTGCTCGAGCACGGTCGAGCGCTCGGAGTCGGCCGCGCGGGACGATATCTCGAGGCCGCGGTTCATGGGGCCGGGGTGCATCACGATCGCCTCGTCGACGAGCCGCTCCAGCCGGGCGTCGTCGAGGCCCCAGTTGCGGGCGTACTCCCGCTCGTTGGGGAAGAAGGCCGCGTGCATGCGCTCGCTCTGGATGCGCAGCATCATGACGACCTCGGGCCGCTCCTCGCGCAGCGCGGCGTCGAGCGAGTGGTGGATCGTCACGGGCCAGTCGCGCGCGCCGTAGGGCAGCAGCGTTTCCGGAGCGACGAAGGTCACGTGCGCACCGAGGGCGTTCAGCAGCCACAGGTTGGAGCGGGCCACGCGCGAGTGGGCGATGTCTCCGACGATCACGACCGAGACGCCGTCGAGGTCGCGGCCTCGGCTCCCCCCGCCGTCGGGGCCGTTCCCGAACAGGCGGCGGCGCATCGTGAAGGCGTCGAGCAGTGCCTGGGTGGGGTGCTCGTGCGTGCCGTCGCCCGCGTTGAGCACGCCGGCGTCGATCCATCCGCTGCGGGCCAGGCGGTCCGGGGCCCCGGAGGCGGGGTGCCGGATCACGACGCCGTCGGCTCCGATCGCCTGCAGCGTCTGCGCGGTGTCCTTGAGCGACTCGCCCTTCGAGACCGACGAGCCCTTCGCGCTGAAGTTGATGACGTCGGCCGAGAGGCGCTTCGCCGCCGCCTCGAAGGAGATCCTCGTGCGCGTGGAATCCTCGTAGAAGAGGTTGACCACCGTCTTCCCGCGCAGCGCGGGCAGCTTCTTCACCTCGCGCTGCTGGGCCGCCGCCATGTCCTCGGCGGTGTCGAGGATCAGGATCGCGTCGTCGCGGCTCAGCGTGCGCGTGTCGAGCAGGTGCCTCATGCGCGCTCCTCCGAGTCCGAGATCGTCACTTCGTCGACGCCGTCGAGCTCCGCCAGGCGCACGGAGATGCGCTCATGCTTGGCGCTCGGCAGGTTCTTGCCGATGTAGTCGGCGCGGATCGGGAGCTCGCGATGCCCGCGGTCGATGAGCGCGGCGAGGCGCACGGCCCGGGGCCGCCCGTGATCGTTCAGCGCGTCGAGCGCGGCGCGCACCGTGCGGCCCGAGTAGAGCACGTCGTCGACGAGCACGACGGTGGTCCCGTCGATCCCGGAGGCGGGCATGGCGGTCGGCCGCGGGGCACGGGTCGGGTGCTTGGCGAGGTCGTCGCGGTACATCGTGACGTCGAGGCTGCCGACGGGCACCTCCGCGCCCTCGATACGGGAGATGATCACCGCGATGCGCTGGGCGAGCAGCGAGCCGCGCGTGGGGATGCCGATGAGCACCAGTCCCGCAACGCCCTTGTTCGCTTCGATGATTTCGTGCGAGATTCGAGTCAGCGCCCGCGAGATCTCAGCGCCTTCCAGCACTGTTCGCGTACCCATATTCGAGCCCCCCTTCTCCGCCTCACGGGACGGGAGTTAAAGAAAAGCTGCAACCCCGCCAGTCTAGCGCATGGACGAGCTGCTCCTCGCACCGGGCCGGCGGGAGCTCACCGCTTCTCCATGAGGATGACGATCATCAAGTAGCCGCCGCCGATGACGGTGGTGACGAGTCCGGCCGGAGGGGATCCGGGAACGGCGTGCTGGGCGAGCAGGTCGGCGACCGCGAGCAGCACCGCACCCACCGCTGCGGAGGTTGCGAGTGGCGCGTTGCCCGAACGCACGAGCGCGCGGGCGATGGGCGTCGCGACGAGCGGGAGAAGCCCGATCGGACCGCAGAGCGCCGTCGCGACCGATACGAGCACGACCGAGAGCACGAGGATCTCGACGCGCAGCCGCGCCGGCGCCGCGCCGAGCGCCTGCGAGAGGTCGTCCCCGAGCTGGTGCACCCGGATCCGCCGGACCGCGAGGGAGCAGAGCACGCCGCACATCGCGAGCGCGGCTGCTGCGATGCCCGCGGTCGCCCAGGTCGAGGCCGACAGCGAACCGGCGCCCCATGCGGCTGCAGCCATCGCCGACTCGAGCGAGGCCGACATCACCACCCAGCTGTTCACCCCGCTGAGCAGCGCGGCGACCGCCACGCCGGTGAGCAGGAAACGGCTGCCGCCGCGCTGCGAACGCGCCCCGGAGAGGGAGAACACGATCGCGGCGGTCGCGAGGCCGCCGACGAGCGCCGCAGGCGCGACGACGGCCCACTCGGAGCCGAGGACCACGATGAGCAGAAGCACGGCGGTGAACGCTCCGCCCGAGATGCCGATGAGGTCGGGCGAGGCGAGCGGGTTCCGGGTCACCGTCTGCAGCAGCGCCCCGCTGAGGCCGAGACAGGCGCCGATGCCGAGGGCCGCGAGTGCGCGGGGCAGGCGCCACTCGAGCACGACGGTGCGTTCGAAGCCGGCCTCGCCGTCCGTGAGCACGGCGATCAGCTGCTCCACGCTCAGCGCGTAGCTTCCGAGTGAGACACCGAGCAGGAGCGTGGCGAGGGCGGCCGCGCCGAGGACGAGGCCGACGACGGCGCGGCGCCGTGCGGGCCGCAGGCGATCGCCCGGGTGCTCCTCGGCGCGCCCCTGCCGATCCGCCCCCGGGCTCCGCCGCCCGCGTACTCGTGGATCCCGGCTCATGTGAGACTCCTCGCCCTGCGCACGATCCAGAGCAGCACCGGTGCCCCGATGACGGCGACCACGATCCCAACCGGCAGCTCTCCAGGCCACACCGCGACTCTCCCGACGACATCGGCGCAGATGAGCAGCACCGCGCCGCCGATCGCTGCGAGCAGGTGTCGGATCATCGCGTGGAGGCCGGCCGACTCGGCGATCCGAGTGGCGACGTGCGCGGAGATGAGGCCGACGAAGGCGATCGGGCCGACGAGCGCCGTCGCCGCCGAGCTCGCGAGCGCGACGCCCAGCACCGTGAACGAGCGGGTCATGCCGAGCCGCACGCCGAGCGAGCGCGCCGAATCGTCACCGAGCAGAGTGAGTTCGAGCGTGCGCGAGACCGCCGCAGCGACGACGAGCGCGGCGGTCACGGTGAGCGCTGCCGCGCCGGTCGAGGCGAGCGGCACGTCGACCGTCGATCCGGCGAGCCAGTGCCGCATGCCCTCGAAGGCCTCCGGCACCGCGAGCATGATCCCGTTCGTCATGCCGATGAGCACTGCGCCGAGCGCGACGCCGAGCAGTACGAGCCGCGTGATCGAGTGCACCCTGCCGCTGAGCCCGACCGCGCACACGAAGCTCGTCGCCATCAGCGCGCCGAGGAAGGCGAACGCGCTCTGGGCGAGCATTCCGTTCACGACGTCGCCGGCCATCCCCGCGGCGACGACGACCGTCGCACCCGCATTCGAGCCGAGGAGACCCGCATCGGCGACGGGGTTGCGGGTCAGCGTGTGCAGCAGGGAGGCCGCGAGGCCGAGGCCGAGGCCGGCTACGGCCGCTGCGAGGGATCTCGGGAGCCGGATCTCCCGGACGACGGCGACGAGGGCCAGCTCGCCGTCTCCGCGGAGCGCTGCCAGCACCGCGCCGAAGGGCGTGAACTGGCCGCCGATGCAGATTCCGACGGCCAGCGCGAGGAGCGCGATCACTCCGGCCCCGGCGAAGACGACGGCCGCCCTGCCGGTGTGCACGACGCGGGAGCCGCTATTCACTGTCTTCGAAGTCGTCGAGCACCGTCATGCGGGGGTTCACCGCGAGCGCGCGTTCGTATCGGCGGAGCCGCTCCTCGTCGATCTGCGAGCTCGTGACGAGCCTGCGCCAGTAGCCGAATACGACGACCCGTTCGCGCGGCTGCCCGCGATCCTTCCGGAAGTGGTCCCGGATCCGTTTCATCTCACCGTGCTCGCCGCACGCCCAGATGGACACGGGCCCGACGTTCTCCGCACTGAATCGGATGGCCGCGTCGACGAGCCTGCCGGTCGTCGCAGGCTCCTCGTGACGGGCACGCTCGAGCCAGTGCACGGCGACGTCCGGATGCGCGGGCAGGTCGGCGACCACGGCCGCGTCGGGGGTCTCGATCCAGACTTTCGCGCTCCGGCGCTCCGGCCAGTCTCGGATGATCGTCGCGAGCGCCGGGATCGCCGTCTCGTCCGCGAAGAGTGCGACCGGGATCGCGGGATCCGGGTGCGGGGTGAAGTGGGCGCGCGGGCCGAGGATCCTGACGCTGCCGCCGATCTCGAGCGAGGCGAGCCAGGTCATCACGACGCTGGCGCCGGGATGCCGCACGACGTCGACGTCGATGCCGATCCCGCGCTGATCGCGTCGGACCGCCCGCACGGTGTAGACCCGCGACACGGTGCCCGAGGTCGCGGGATCCTCCAGTTCGATGCGGATCGCCGGGTTCGTCACGAACCAGCGCTCGACGTCGCCGTCGTGGTCGAGCGCCGCCGAGATCCGGACCAGCGATGGCGCGAGTTCGGTGATCGCCGTGATCGTCATCGTGCCGTGGTTGATCCCCCGCACGTGATCGGGGTGCTCGAGCACCCTCCGGTGGCGACCCCCGTAGAGGCGTTCTGCGTCTTCGGTCATGCTCGTGTCCTCCCGTCGGCGACGGCCTGTTGCCTCGATCAACATTAAGGCATTAAGGTTGCCCTTACAAACATAAGATGTTTGATCCATTCCCTTCTCCGAGGAGCACCATGCACTTCATGCCAGTTCGACGCGCGGCAGGGGCCGCCCTGATCTCCGCCTTCGCGCTCACTCTCGCGGCCTGCGCCACCGCTGCCCCCGGGACCGAGAGCGACACGACTCCGACGGAGACGGGCGAGCCGATCGTCATCGATCACGCCTACGGCACCCTGGAACTCGACGAGGCACCGCAGAAGGTCATCACCCTCGGCCTCCTCGAGACCGACATCGCGGTCGACCTCGACGTCACGCCCATCGCCATGGCGAAGTTCTTCGCGACACCGGACGGGATCGCGCCCTGGCTCTCCCCGGCGCTCGACGAGGTCCCCGAGATCATCGACACCACCACGCAGGGCGCCAACGGGGCGGAACTCGACATCGAGTCGATCGCGTCGATGCAACCGGACCTGATCATCGCCAACACGTACTCGCAACTCGGCCAGTACTACGATCAGCTCTCGCAGATCGCCCCGGTACTCGGCCCGAGCGACACGAACTACCTGCAACTCCCCTGGCGCGAGCAGACCATGGCGATCGCCGAGGCGCTCGGCAAGGCCGACGAAGCGGCCGAGCTCATCGACGAGACCGAAGCCGAGCTCGTGGCCGCCGTCGAAGAGCACCCCGAGACGGCCGGTCACGACTACACCCTCTCGCTCGGCACCCCCGACCAGATCAAGGTCATGAACGACCCGGACGACGCGAGTGTCGAGGTACTCGAGGCCTTCGGCCTCACGTTCAGCGAGACCGCTGCGGCTCTGCCGGGCCTCGCCGACGGGTCGGGCTCGGCGGGCGTCTCCGAGGAGAACATCGCGGCGCTCGACGCCGACATCGTGATGATCGGCTTCTTCGGGGAGGACACCCAGGAGCGCTGGGAGTCCTCGACTCTCTTCCAGGAGCTCTCCGCGGTGAGGGACGGCGGGTTCATCGCCCTGGATCTCTCGGCGAGCACCGCGCTGCGCAACCCCTCGCCGCTCTCCATCGGCTACGTTATCGAGGAGGTCATCGCAGGCCGGATCGCGCCCGCGCTGCAGCACTAACGCGCCGGTGCGGGGGCCGCGACGCCCCCGCACCCGCCGTCGACACCAGGAGGCGCCATGAGTTCCGAGCACGAGCCGCGCAGGCCCGGCCGCCCCCAGAAGATCACTCGCGCCAAGATCGCGGCAGCGGGACGGAAGCTCACACTGCCCGGCGCGACGGTCGCCGGGATCGCGGAGGAGCTCGGGGTCGGCGTGCGGGCTCTCTACAAGCACACGGACGGGATCCGCGACATCCAGATCATCACCGCCGAAGAGATCTTCGCCGGCTGGGAGGCACCGGAACCGGGAAGCAGGCCGCTCGAGGAGCACCTCATGGACATCGCGATCTCGCTCAGGCGGCTCGCCATCGAGAATCCGGGGATCGCCGGCTTCCTCGTGCGCAACTCGCACGAGATATCTCCGAAGGTGCAGCGGGCGATGGACGCGCACCAGCAGCGCGTCGCCGGGGCATACGGGCTCGGGCTCGCGAATGCGTCGCTCCTCATCGCCGCCGTCGCCGAACACGCGCTCTCCGTCACCGATGTCGTGCACAGCCACGGCGGGCGCGTCCGCGACGTGGATCGCATGCTCACCAGCACCGAGCTCCCCGCGCTCTCCGCAGCGGCGCGGGAGACCGGATTCCGCCGCGACGAGGAGTTCTTCGAGTTCTCGACGAAGGCGCTCGTGACCGGCCTGCTCGCGCTCCTCGCTCTGCGCGAGGACGAGGCGTGACCGCAGGACGCAGACACCATCGGAAGACACCCATGCTCATCAACACGCAGCACGCGACGAACGCGCTCCGCGGCGAGGCGCTCACGCTCGCCTACGATGGCCGCGAGATCTCGCGCGACCTCGGAGTCGCGATCTCACCAGGCAAGGTCACCGTCATCGTCGGCCCCAATGCCTCGGGCAAATCCACCCTTCTCCGCGCACTCGCACGCCTCATCTCTCCGACCTCAGGGACGGTGCTGCTCGACGGGATCGATGCGCGCAGCTACTCGCACAAGGAGTTCGCGCGCCGACTCGGAATCCTGCCCCAGACCTCGACGGCACCCCTCGGCATCACGGTCGAGGAGCTCGTGAGCCGCGGGCGCTACCCGCATCAGCGGATGCTCAGGGGCGGCTCGGAGGCGGACGGGCCTGCGATCGCCCGGGCGCTCGAGGTCACGAGACTGGCCGATCTCGCCGACCGCCCGGTCGAGCAGCTCTCGGGTGGCCAGCGGCAGCGGGTCTGGATCGCGATGCTGCTCGCGCAGCAGTCACCGGTCATGCTGCTCGACGAGCCGACCACCTATCTCGACGTCTCGCACCAGCTCGAGGTGCTCGAACTCCTCGCCCGCATGAACCAGGAGGAGGGGCGCACGATCGCGCTCGTGCTCCACGACCTCAACCAGGCCTGCTACTACGCCGACGAACTCATCGTCGTCCGCGACGGTGCGATCATCGCCCACGACAAGCCCGAGCTGGTGATGACGCCGGAGCTGCTGCGCGAGGTGTTCCGGATCGAGGCGCGTGTCTCCTTCGACACCGAACTCGCGTCACCGCTCATCGTGCCCCTCGCGAGCGTGAACAGCTGAGCGGGGGTCGTCGGAGTTCCGCACGCCAGGACGGTTCGCGTCGTGCGGCGTTCCCGGCCGCGCTCAGGCCTGCGCGTGATCCGCGATCCGGCCGAGCACGCCGTTGACGAAGCGGCTCGAGTCCTCGGTGGAGTACTCCTTGGCGAGTTCGACCGCCTCGTCGATCGCGACAGCGGCGGGCACCTCGGCGTTGAAGAGGATCTCCCACGCGGCCAGGCGCAGCAGCGCGCGGTCGACGTTGGGCATGCGCTCCAGCGTCCACCCCTGCGCGTAGCTCATGATGAGCTCGTCGATCTCATCGCGGTGGTCGGCCACCCCGTCGACGATCTCGCGCGCGTACAGCCACGACGCCTCCCGATCGGGTTCGCCGGCGGCGCGCTTGGCCTCCGCGTTCACGATGGCGAGGATCGACTCGTCCCGCACATCGGCCTGGAAGAGCATGTCGAGGGCGCGCTTGCGCGCCTTGGTGCGAGCACTCATCGAGGCGTCGACTAGTCGTTGACGCGGCCGAGGTAGTCACCCGTACGGGTGTCGACCTTGACCTTCGTGCCGGTCTCGAGGAACAGCGGCACCTGGATCTCGGCGCCGGTCTCGACGGTGGCGGGCTTCGTGCCGCCGGTGGAGCGGTCGCCCTGCAGGCCCGGCTCGGTGTAGGTCACCTCGAGCACCACCGATGCGGGGAGCTCGAGGTAGAGGGGCTCGCCCTCGTGCAGGGCGATCTGCACCTGCTGGTTCTCGAGCATGAACTTGGCGGCGTCGCCCACGACGGTGCCCGCGACGGTCAGCTGATCGTAGTCGGCGGTGTCCATGAAGACGAAGTCGGCACCGTCCTGGTACAGGTACTGGTAATCGCGACGATCGACGTTGGCGGTCTCGATCTTGGCGCCGGCGTTGTAGGTCTTGTCGATGATCTTGCCCGAGACGACGTTCTTCTGCTTGGTGCGCACGAACGCGCCGCCCTTGCCCGGCTTGACGTGCTGGAACTCGACCACGCTCCAGAGCTGACCGTTCTCCTTGATCACGGTGCCGTTCTTGATGTCGTTCGAGGTTGCCATGTGCTCAGCCTTCTCCGGGTTCTGTGAGGTTCGAGCGCGATTCAGCGCCGGTCAATTCTACACCGCCCGCGCGCGGGTCTCTTGCAGGTCTCGCACAAACGACGTGCGCGGCGCTCTCGCCCGCCCTAGGCTCGCGCCCATGCACATGATCTTCCGCACCCTCTGGCATCAGTGGTTCGTGGGCCGCCGGGGCGGCCGCATCGGATTCGGCGACGTCTCGCGCTCGCGGTTCCGGGTCTGGCCCACCGACCTCGACCTCCTGCGGCACATGAACAACGGCAAGTACCTCTCGGTCATGGACGTGGCCCGCTTCGACCTGATCCAGCGCAACGGCAGCTGGGAGGTGTTCACCCGGGAGGGCTGGTACGCGGTCGTCGTGGGGCAGACCATCTCGTACCGCAAGTCGCTGAACCCCTGGATGCGGTTCTGGGTCGAGTCCCGCATCCTCGGCTTCGACGAGCAGGCCGTCTACATCGAGCAGCGCTTCGTGCGCCCCGACGCCGAGCGCCGGCCCGAGATCTACGCCCGTGCCGTCGTGCGCGGGCGCATCCTGCGGCGCGCGGGCGGCACCGTGCCGGTGGCCGAGATCATCGAGAAGAGCGGGGCCGACCCCGAGCGGCTGCACGTGCCGGAGGAGGTGCTCGAGTGGGGCCGCACCACCCGGCTCCCGTCGACGCGGATCGAGGCGCACAGCGTCTGGGCGTGAGCCGGCGGGCGGAGCGCGGGCGGGCGGAGCACGCGCAACGGATGCCTCCTGCCCGCGGCCTCCGTCCATCGACGAGGATCTCGGAGCGACTCCGTGAATGTCAGTGGTCCCTGATGTACTCGTGACATGTCCGCACTACCCGCCTCCCCCGCCGCGCGCGACGCGCTCGACGCGCGCGCCGCGGCTCTCGACGCCGCGCTCTCGCAGCTCGAGGCGGCCGAGCGGGCCGTGCGCGGGGCCGAGACGGCGCGCTTCGAGGCCTTCGCCGCGGTGTTCGACGTGGCGGCGGCCGGGAGCGGATCGGGGCACCGCAGCATCCCCGTCGGCCGCGGCGGCGAGATCCTGTATCGCACCGTCCGCGCCGAGGCCGCGGCGGCGCTCCGGCAGAGCGAGCACACCGTCGAGTACGGCTTCAGCCGGGCCCACGCCCTCGCCTGCTCGTATCCGCGCACCCTCGACGCCCTGCACGACGGGGCGATCTCGGAGCGGCACACGGCCGTGATCGTCGACGCGGGGACGGTGATCGCCCACGCCGAGGATCCCGACGCGGTGCTCCGGCGCGCCGGGTACGAGAGCGCCGTGCTCGCGCACGCGCGACTCGAGACGCCGAGCCGACTGCGCCCCATCGCGCGGCGCATCGCCGAGCAATACGCGCAGGTGCCGCTCGACGAGCGCCACGCGGAAGCGCGCAGGCGACGGCGGGTGCACCTGGCCGATGGAGACGACGGCATGTCCGATCTCGTCGCGCACCTGACCGCGGCCGAGGCGCACGGCATGTACGCCGAGCTCACCCGCAGGGGCCGGGAGATCGAGCGCTCACAGGCGGAGCACGCTCAGACCGAACCGCGCGGCCGCGATGAGATCCGCGCCGACCTGCTCGTCGATGTCGTCCTCGGCCCGACGCCCCGGAGTACGCCAGATGCCGAGTCGGCGGTACCGGAGCAGTCCTCGGCCCCCGCGACGCAGCGGACCGACGGACTCGGCGCGCTGCGCGCCCGGGTGCAGCTCGTCATCCCGGTCGAGTGCCTCGCCCCTCCTCTCGGCGCTGGGCGGTCGGCGGCGCGCGGCGGGCACGAGGTGCTCGACGCGCTCGGCCAACCCACGGCCGGCCCGGCTCCGATACTCACCGGATACGGACCGATCGACACGCGCACCGCCCGCGAGCTCGCGGCCCTCGCACCCTCCTGGGAGCTCGTACGGGTCCGCTCGGGTTCCGGCACGGTGCCCGGCGATCCCACCGCGGATGACTTCACCGCTGCGGCGGGTGCTCCCACCGCCGTGCCGGGTGGCTTCACCGCCGTGCCGGGTGGCTTCACCGCCGTGCCGGCTTCACACACCGTCGTGCCGGACGACTTCCCCGCCGTGCTCTCCGTCGACCGCTATCGCCCGAGCGCGGCGCTGCGCCGGTACCTCGCCGCGCGGGACCAGCACTGCCGCTTCCCGGGCTGCCGCACACCCCTGTCGCGCTGCGATATCGATCACACCGTCGACGCCGCCCTCGGGGGCGCGACCGCGACCGACAACCTCGCCCACCTCTGCCGCGGCCACCACACGCTGAAGCACCACGGCGGCTGGCAGGCCCGGCAGCACCGCGACGGCTCGCTCGAGTGGAGCTCCCCGACCGGGCGCGACTACCGCGAACGACCACCGGCCCGGGTGGCCTTCGCCCGAGCCGACGCGAATGCGCCGCCGGCACCTGCCGCAGTCCCCTTCTGATCCGCACCCGCGGGCCGCGCGGTGCGCCGCGGGTGCGCCGCGAGAACGGGTGTGAGGGCGCCGCGAGGACGCCGCAGGGACGGGTGCGTGGCGAAGCGAGCAGACCGCGAAGCAAGCAGAACACGAGGCGAGCAGACCGCGAAGGCGAGCACCTCGCCCGCGCCCTACCCCACGGGCGGCCGGGCTCCGAGATGCGGGCCCTGGTTGCCGACCTCGCGGCAGTTGATGCGCACCACGCGCTCGGCCGAGTCGTAGACGTGCCGGGCGGCGAGCCGCCCGTCGGCGAGCGGCCCCGCGAGCCAGGTGAAGCTGCGCGCGTCGACGAGCGGCTCCCCCGCGACGACCCGGATCAGCTGCAGCATGAGCATCTCCGGGAGCGACGCGTGCGGGCCGTGCTCGAAGCTCAGACCGAGCACGGCGGGCGCGAGGCCCGCCGGCACCAGGCGCAGCGTCCAGCGCAGAGTGCCGGTGCCCACGGCGGGCGCCGACGAGTCGGGAACGGCGTCGAGCCGCGCGAACTCCCGCTCGGCCTCGCTGGCGAGCACGAGCGGCCGGGCTTCGGGTGCCGCACCGGAGAATCCGTCGTCTGCCTCCCCGGCCGAAGCGCCGTTCACCTCCCCGGCCGAAGCGCCGTTCACTTCCCCGGCAGCACCGCTCGCCTCCCCGGCAGCACCGCTCGCCTCCCCGGCCGCGCGGCCTCCCCCGCCCAGGGGGCTCCACGCCTCGTTCGCGGCGCGCGCGAACAGCGCCCGCCAGCCATCGGCTCCCAGACCGTAGGGCGCCGTCACCGGGGTGAGCGTGGGATCGGCGGCCAGGGCCGCCCCCAGGCGCGCGAAATCCACGCCCGCCGCCGCGAAGGCCTCCGGCTCGGGTACGCGCAGCCCCGCCCAGCCGGCCACGGTGCGCGCGGCGGCGAACGCCCGCTCGAGGCGCTCGAGCGCCCCCGCGTCCTCCACGGCGCCGAACGCCGCGCCTCCCAGCTCGGCGCGCACGGCGGCGGTGCGGTCGTCGAGCCAGGCGTCGAAACCCTGCTCGGCGCCGCCCCCACCCCCGGCGAGCGCGGCATCGAGCTCCGCCGCCAGATCCGGGAACAGCGCACGGGCGAGCCGGGCCCCCGTCTCCTCATCCGTCCGCGACATGCGCCGCCTCCCTTCGCGGTGACCAGTGTCTCACGGCAGTTCGCTCTCGACGAGCTGCTGCAGCGCCTCGGCGATGTCGCGCGGATCGTCGACGCGGCGGCTGCTCGGCGCATACCGGCGCACCACCTCGTCGGAGCCGATCCCGATGCCGTGCACGCCCACGCCGGCGGCTCGCAGGCGGCGCAGCTCGCGCGCCGACGCAGCCTCGTCGTTGGAGCCGCCGTCGCTCACGACGATCACGACGCGCCGGCGCTCCCGGCCGTCGCCCGTCGACCCCCCGAGCAGACCGAGCTGCTCGGCCGCGAGCCGCAGGGCGGCGCCGTCGTTGGTCGACCCCCGCGGCGAGCGGATGCCCGCGACCATGTCGAGACGCACGGTGTCGTCGAGCCCGCGCGACAGGGGTTTCACCAGCTGCACCTCCGCGTCGAAGAGCACGAGAGCGGTGCGGATGTCGAGATCCAGCTCGATGCCCTGGCGCTCCTCGGCGTGGGCGATGTCGCGCTCGGCCCCCGCGAGCGCCTCGAGCATCACCAGCGTCGCGTCGGCTGCGGCGACGGCCGGGCGGCCCTGCATCGACGCGGATCGATCGACGAGCAGCACGTAGTCCGTGCTCCCGGCCCGGCGCGTGCGCCGCGGCCGGGTCTCGCGACGCAGGAACGCCGCGGGCCGCTGCACTCCCGACCTGGCCTCGGCGAACGCCTCCGCCAGCGACTGCGGGTCGAGCGTCTCGCCCTCCGGCACCGCGCGGCGTCCGATCGTGCGCACGCGCGCGACGCGCTCCGCGATCACCCGGGCCCAGACCTCGCGCATGCGCTCGACGGCCCCGGCGAGCTCGGCGGCCCGGGACCGGTAGTCCGCCGCGGCCAGCGCTGCGCCCGACCCGGGCGCACCGGCCGCCTCCTGCCCCGGGTCCCGCTCGGAGTCCCCGCGCGGCTCAGCCGCCTCGGCGCCGGCGTCGAGATCGACGAGCGCCTGCACGAGCGCGCCCTCGGCCGGCAGCGGCGTCGCGAGGAAGTCGCGCACGAACCCCGCCTGCTCGGCCGCGAAGAGGTCCGCGCCCTCCGCGCCCTGGCGCCCCTCCCCCGCCCGGGCGCGCGAATCGTCGGCGTCGGGCGGCGCGGCCTCGCCGTTCGCGTCCGAGCCCTCTGCGCCCGTCTCTCCCTCCGCCCCAGCGCCCGCGGCACCGAAGTCGTCCGCCGCAGTGCCGCCCTCGTGCTCCTGCGCGGTCGCGCCGTCCGGCGCCTCGCCCGGGCCGCGCTCGCGGGCGTCGAGCGCGAGCAGCCGCTCGTACGGCGGCAGCAGCAGCGCGAGCGAGCGCTCGAAGCGCTCCAGCGGGTGGCGCTCCGGGTCGGGGGCGAGCACGCGCCGGAGCGGATCGATGCGCCCGTCTCCGCGGCGCTGCAGCGCCCGCCACTCCTCCGTCACGTCGGCGTCGGCCTGCGGTGTCCCGGCGCCCAGCCCCGCCCGCAGCAGCACGGCCACCCACTGCAGGTGCCGCGGCTGTTCCGGGCTCGCGTGCGGCAGGCTGCGCTCGAGGGCCGCCGCGAGACGCGGACGCATGCCCGGCATCGCGACGAGCAGCTCGGCCTCGGCCTGCAGGCGCATGACGGCGACGACGAGGGGCCCGGTCTCGGGTCGCGCCGACACGATCGAGCGCGCCCGGCGCGCGCGATCCGGGAACCGGGCCTCGCCCCGCACGCTCTCCCACAGCTGCAGCAGCGCGAGCGCGACCGCCTCCTCGTCGCCGTGACCGCGCACCGCGTACCAGCCGAGGCCGACCCGCAGCTCTGGGGTGCGGCCCTCCGGCCGCACGAGGTCCCACGACTGCTCGTCGGTGACTGCGACGGCGATCCCGAGCAGCGCCCCGACGGCCTGCAGCCCCTCGCGCGCCTCCATGCCCTCACCCTACCGGGGATGCGAGGCACCGCCGCGGGTCCACCCGGTCCGGGCACGCGCGGAGAATGGTAGCGTGACGGGCATGCTGGCATTCGATGCGGATCCCGTGCTGCGCGAGGCCCGGACCATCTCCGAGGAGCGGCGCCGGGTGCGGCGCGCCCTCGCCGCAGAGGACCCGGCGAGCCCGGAGGCCGGCGCCCATCGCGCCGACCTCGCGCTGCTCGACGGGCGGCTGGCCGCAATCCTCGAGGATCCGCAGCACCGATCGGCGATCGACCTCGCGCTCGAGGAGCGGGCGCGCACCCTGCGGCTCGCGGTCGAGGTGCATCGCGAGACGGAACGGCGGAGGCGCCGACTGACGGAGGCCGATGCGATCGTGGCACGCGCGATCGCGGGCGGGCGATCCCTCACCGCTTCCGAGCGCACCCGCGCGGCCGGCCTCCGCGGGCGCGCCGGCCGCGGCGAAGACGACATCGCGGGCGGCGACGGCCCGAACGGCGGTGCGTGGCGCGCGGCCGTCACGACCGCGACGCGACGCGACGGGGTGCTCGACGCGCTCGGCGCGCTGCGCCTGCGCGAGGCCCGGCGCCAGCTGCGCGACGGCCTGCTCCTCACCGATCAGATGAGCGGGATCATCGCCGAGGCACTGCCCGCGGTGCTGCACGGCGACCCGGTGCTGCTGGTCGGCGAGACCGGCGGGGCGAAGACCGCACTCGCCGAGTACCTGGCGCGGCGCGCGGTGGGGATGGATCCGGAACTCGTGTCGGGCTACGGCGACATCACGAGCGCGCAGCTCATCGGCACCCACGAGCTGCGCGCGGAGGGCGGCGCAACGGTGAGCGCCTTCGTGCCCGGTCCGCTGCTGCGGGCGATGACCGAGGGGCGTCCGGTGATCCTCGACGAGCTCAACGCCATGCCGGCCGAGTTCCTGAAACGGCTCAACCGCATTCTGCAGCTGCGGCCGGGAGACGCGCTCGGCGTGCAGGAGGACGCCGGCCGGGAGGTGCGCATCGCCCCGGGCTTCGCGATCCTCGCCACCGCCAACGAGCAGACCCCGCACCGCTATCGCGGCCTCGACCGGCTCAGCGCCGAGCTGGTCAACCGATTCGGCGCGAACGCGTACCGCGTGCACTACCCGGACACCGGCCTCGGCTACGAGGACTTCCCGGCCGAGAACGCGCTGCTCGCGGCGGCGGCGATCGTCGACCGGCGCGGTCGGCTGCCCGCGGAGCTGCCCGGCGAGGAGCTCCTCCGCGTCGCCCGGGCAGCGTTCATCAGCCAGCAGGTGTTCGCCGGCGAGCACGGCGAGGGCTTCGGCGACTACGTGAGCACCGAGCGCGAGATCGACGGGCGGCCGGGCCTCGAAGAGGCGGTGCTCGCTCCCCGCACCCTGGTCGCGGTGCTGCAGAAGGTTGCGGGGAGTGCGGGCTCCGTGTCGCTGGATCGTGCGCTCACGCGGTTCGTGGAGGGGGTGATGCACCGCGAGGATCGTCGTGTGCTCGCCCTGATCCTCGCGGGCCAGGGATTCCGGATCGGGTGATCCCGGCCGAATCCCGGCATTGCAGTGCACTTCGCACTCCGATACGACGAATTCGTGCAGAATGCCCATGTCTGCCGATCCGTGCCGAGCATACTCTGGCGGTGACCCCCTCCAGTACACACCAGCAAGGATGCTCATGTCCCGGAACACCCACGGCGACGACTTCGCACTCACCCGAGTCCCCGCCTCCTCCCGCAAGCACTGGTTCGGAATCGCGGTGCAGCGCTTCGGCCAGGTCTCGGCGCTCACCCAGTTCCTCCTCGGCGCGACGCTCGGCTACTCGATGACCTTCGGGGAGGCGGCGCTCGCCTTCCTCTTCGGCTCGATCATCCTCGAGATCGTCATCGTCTTCGTCGGCTTCATCGGCCAGCGCGAGGGCCTCAACACCGCGCTCCTCGCCCGCTGGACCGGCTTCGGCGAGGTCGGCGCCTCGCTGGTCGGGCTCGCGATCGGCATCAGCCTCGTCGGCTGGTTCGGAATCCAGTCGGCGATCTCGGCGCAGTCGCTCGACAGTCTCATGCCCGGCGTCATGCCGATCTGGCTCTGGAGCCTGCTCTTCGGCCTGGCGGTGACCGCGATCGTCGCGTTCGGCTTCACCGGCATGCAGTGGCTCGCGAACATCACCGTGCCGCTCTTCCTCGTGCTCGTCGGCTGGTCGATCTTCACGGAGCTCTCCCGGCACGACCTCGGCGAGCTGCTCACCGGTCCGGCCCCCGGGCCCACGATGAGCGTCTGGGCCGGCACCGGCATCGTCGCCGGCGGACTCATCGTCGGCGCGATCATCTCGGCCGACATGACCCGCTTCAACCGCTCACGGGCCGACGTCGTGAAGCAGACGGTGGTCGGCGTGACCCTCGGAGAGTTCGTCATCGGCCTCTCGGGCGTGCTCGTGGCGCACGCGGCGGCGACCGGCGACATCGTCGCGATCATCACCTCCTCGGTCGGCGTCGTGGGGCTGCTCATCGTCATCACCGGCACCCTGAAGATCAACGACTGGAACCTGTACTCCTCGACGCTCGGACTCGTCAACTTCATCTCGACCGCCTTCGGCAGGAACCTGCACCGCTCCACCACCACGATCGTGCTCGGGGTCGCCGGCTCGATCCTCGCCGCGGCCGGCATCCTGGGTCAGTTCACCGGCTTCCTGATCCTCCTGTCCGTCGCCTTCCCCCCGATCGCGGGCATCATGGTCGCCGAGTACTACATCGTGAAGCGCTGGCGCCCCGAGCTCGAGGCCTCGAACGCCGAGGGCCGTCTTCCCGCCTCCGCGCCGAGGATCGTCCCCGCGACCATCGTCATCTGGCTGGTCTCCTCGGTCGCGGGCTACTTCATCACCTGGGGCATCCCGGCGGTGCTGTCGCTGCTGATCTCGATGGTGCTCTACGTCGTCGCCGGCCGGCTCGGCTGGATCCGCCCCATCGGCTCGGCTCCCACTCGCGAGCCGGAGCGCGTCGCCGCCGTCTGATCGGCCCCCCTGACCCCGCACACCCATGAAAGCGAGAAGCATGCATATCGGTATCGACGTCGGCGGCACGAACACGGACGCCGTGCTCATGGACGGCGTCCGGACCCTGGCCGGCGTCAAGCACTCGACCACCCCCGACGTGACGAGCGGCATCGTCCGAGCGATCGAGGACCTCCGGTCCGCGCATGGATTCGAGGGCTCGGACATCGCCGCCGTGATGATCGGCACGACCCACTTCATCAACGCCCTCGTGCAGGCCAGGCGCCTGGCGCCCACGGCGGCCCTGCGCCTCGGACTGCCCGCGACGGAGGCGCTGCCCCCGCTCATCGACTGGCCGGCGGACCTCACGGCCGCGATCGAGGCGCGCGGCTACCTCGCGCACGGCGGATACGAGTTCGACGGGCGCCCGATCAGCCCGCTCGACCCCGAGGAGCTGCGCCGGCACGCCGTCGACATGCGCGAGCACGGCATCCGCTCGGTCGCGATCTCCTCCGTCTTCAGCCCCGTGAACCACGACCTGGAGACCGAGGCCGCCGCGATCGTCGCCGAGGTGCTCGGCGACGACGTCGCGATCTCCCTGTCGCACGAGATCGGCCGGATCGGACTGCTCGAGCGCGAGAACGCGACGGTGATCAACGCCGCACTCCGCGAGCTCGCCTCGGAGATCGTCGACGGGCTCACCTCGGCGGTGCGCGCCCAGGGCATCACGGCGCCGATCTTCCTGAGCCAGAACGACGGCACGCTGATGGACGAGGACTACGTCCGACGCTATCCGGTCGCGACCTTCGCCTCCGGGCCCACCAACTCCATGCGGGGCGCCGCCCTGACGAGCGGGCTCGGCACCTGCGCGGTCATCGACGTGGGCGGCACGACCGCCGACATCGGCCTGCTGATCAACGGCTTCCCCCGTGAGACCGCGAACGAGGTGAAGGTCGCCGGGATCCGCACCAACTTCCGCATGCCCGACGTGCTCTCGCTCGGGATCGGCGGCGGCAGCGTCGTGGATGAGGACACCGCGGAGGTGGGGCCCGAATCGGTCGGCTACCGGCTCCAGTCCGAGGCGCTCGTGTTCGGCGGATCGACGCTCACGGCGACCGACATCGCGGTCGCCGCGGGCCGCGCCGACATCGGAGACCGCTCGAGGGTGGCGCACCTCGATCCCGCGTTCGTGCAGCGGGTGCTGGATCGCATCGCGGACCGCATCGCGGAGGCCGTGGATCGCATGCGCACCTCGCCGGAGCCGATCCCGGTCGTCGCGGTCGGCGGCGGCTCGGTGCTGCTGCCCGACCGGCTCCCGATCTTCGGCGAGGTGTCGAAGCCCGACAACTACGCCGTGGCCAACGCGATCGGCGCATCGATCGCCCAAGTCGGCGGGGAGATCGACAAGGTCTACTCGATCGAGCCGGGCGCGCGCGAGCGGACGATCGCCGAGGTGCGCGCCGAAGCCGCCGAGCGGGCCGTCGCCGCCGGCGCGATCCCCTCGACCGTCACGATCATCGACTTCGACGAGGTGCCGATCCCCTATCTGCCGGGCAATGCGACCCGCATCCGGGTGAAGGCCGTCGGCGACCTGGATATGGAGGTACGACCATGAGCTGGACCATCTCGGTGGACGACATCGACGACATCGCCCGCGGATCGGCGGTGCTCGGTACCGGAGGCGGCGGCGACCCGTACATCGGCGGCCTGCTCGCCAAACAGGCGCTCCGGGCCCACGGCGACGTCACGGTGGTCTCGCTCGACGAGCTCCCGGACGACGCCGTCGTCGCCAACGTCTCGATGCTGGGCGCCCCCACCGTCATGGTGGAGAAGCTGCCGAGCCTCGGCTCCGTCGTGCTGCCGCTGCAGGAGCTCGCCGAGCACTACGGCAGTCCGGTGACGCACATCATGTGCATCGAGGTCGGTGGCGTGAACTCGACGATCCCGATCGCGGCGGCCGCGGCGCTCGGGCTCCCCCTCGTGGACGGCGACGGCATGGGCCGGGCTTTCCCGGAGCTCCAGATGGTGCTGCCGACGCTGTACGGCGTGCAGGCCTCGCCGCTCGCGTACGCCGACGAGAAGGGGAACATCGGCGTGCTGCGCACGATCGACAACATCTGGGGCGAGCGCATCATCCGGGTCGCGGCGGTCGAGATGGGGTGCTCCATCATGCTCTCCGGCTTCCACATGTCCGGGGAGACGGCGCGGAGGACGCTCGTGCGGGACTCGCTGAGCCTGTCCCGGGCGGTCGGGCGGGGCATCGTCGAGGCCCGCTCCGAGAAGGTCGACTCCGTCGCGCGCGTCGCCGAGCTGCTCGGCGGCCGGGTGCTGTTCGGCGGCAAGGTGACCGATGTCGAGCGCGCCACGACGAGCGGGTTCGCTCGCGGGCGCGCCGTGCTCTCGGAGGGCGACCGCACGCTCGAGCTCTCGTTCCAGAACGAGCACCTCATCGCCGCCCTCGACGGGGAGATCCTCGCGACGGCGCCCGACCTCATCATGGTGCTCGACCACGAGAGCGGCGAGCCCGTCACCACGGAGGGGCTCCGCTACGGCCAGCGGGTGCGGGTCATCGCCTCGCCCGCCGACGAGCGCTGGCACTCCCCCGAGGCCATCGCGCTCGTCGGGCCCCGCTACTTCGGGTACGATCTCGATCCGCACCGCTTCGACGGCTCGGTCCGCGCAGGAGCGCCCATCGCGGCCGGCGGGGCGTGACATCGTGCGGCGGAGCGTCCGCTCCGCCGCACGACCCCCTACGCTGGGGACCATGCCGTTCACCGTCTCCGCCGAGGACCTGCCGATCATCTCTGCGGGGGCCTCGTTCTGCGGTTCGGGCGGCGGCGGATCCCCGCGGCACGTGGAGCTCATGCTCGGACGCGGCTTCGACGGCCCGGCGACGGCGTTCCTGCCCGCGGAGCTGGATCCGGACACCCGCTGCTTCGCTCCGGCGTTCGCCGGATCCACGATGCTCCTCGCGGAGCGGCTGCCGGGGCTCGACGCGTTCGATCCGCTCATCGAGGTCGCGGAGCGCTGGATCGGCGGGCGGCTCGACGCGGTCTGCTCCCTCGAGGGCGGCGGGACGAACGCCCTCACCCCGTTCTTCTTCTCCGACGACCGCACGCTCATCGATGCCGACTGCAGCGGCCGCGCGGTCCCCACCCTCGACCGCTCCACACTGTTCCTCGACCGTGTTCCCGGGCTCTTCGCCGTGTGCGGCACCGGCGCGAACGGCGTCTCGCTGATCCGGTCCGACCGGGCGGAGGACGTGGATCGGCTGATGCGCGCCGCAATGATCCAGGCGGGCGGCGTGGGTCGCATCCTCGTCGCGGGATTCACCGCGGGCGACCTCGTCGAGCACTCGATCCACGGGCATCTGCGGCGCTCCCGGGAGATCGGCGCCGCGCTCGTCGAGACCGCGGCCGGCTCGCTCGAGGACCTGGCCTCCAGGATCGGGGCGACGCTCCTCGGACAGGGCAGGGTCCTCGGGATCTCGCAGGATCGCTCCGACCCCCACGTGCACACGACCGAGATCGGCGGCGGCGACGGGGCGGTGCTCAGGCTCGTGGCCCGATCCGAGTACCTCGCGGTGCTCGCCGATGGGGAGCCCGTGGCGACGGCCCCCGACTTCATCGTCGCGCTCGACGCGCTGACGCGGGAGCTCATCGAGGTCACCGAGCTCCGCCTGAACCGGCACGTCGCGATCCTCACGCTCCGCGCCGACGGCTGGTGGCGGGGAGCGCCGGGGAGGGCCCGCAGCGTCTTCCCCTCCTCGTACGGACTGCAGGGATTGGACCCCGGATGGTGACCCGCGATCGCGCAGTGCACGCCAGACTCGACCTCGCCTCGCTGCTCGCCCACCCGGACAACGGCGGATTGACCGTCGTCGCGGGACCGGGCGCCGCGGAATCGCCGGGGGCCGCGGAAGCCCGCACCGACGAATGGACCGAGGTGGCGGTGGACGATGCCGAGACGCCGGTCGCCGACGGCCTGCTCGTGCTGACCTCCCCGTTCCCGGATGCGACCTGGCAGCAGGACTCCCTGATCCGGCGAGTGCGCGACCGGGGATTCGCGGCGCTCGCCGCGCGGGGAGCGCTCGGCGCCGAGCGCGGCGCCCGCAAGCTCGCCGATCGGCTCGGCCTCACCCTGCTCGACGTCGTGCGGCCTGCCGGGCTCGCGCGCGCCTGCTGGCAGCTGCAGCAGGCGCGCGACGCGCTCACCATCGACTACGTGCGCAAGGTGGCCCACGCGTTCGAGTACCCCGCAGCCGATCTCTCGGACCTGCTCGGGCACCTCTCCGCAGCCATCGGGCACGGCGTGGCTCTCGCCGACGGGAGCGCCGCCGTGCAGCAGGCCGGCGGCGAGCTCGATCCCGAGCTCGCCGCCGGCCTCGATTTCTCGCGGTGGATCAGCGTCGCGCGCGTCGGAAGCGCCGCGGCGGCATCGGTGCGCGTCGACAGCTCCACCCGGGCGGGCCTCCGCCTCGTCGTCTTCGGCACCGGCCTGGGCGACGCGCAGCTGCGCACGCTCTCCACCGTCGCCGAGATCATGATGCCCGCCGTGGCCGCGCGCATCCTCATCGACGAGCTCGCGGCGGTGAACGACGCGTCCTCGTCGTCAGACCTGCTGCGCGACTTCGTCGATCTGCGCGGGGCGCGCGATCCCGACGTCCAGCGCCGCATGTCGGAGCGGGGCTGGCGCACGAGCGGATACCACCTGGGGTTCCAGTTCGCCCCGCGCGGCAGGGTCGACCCGATCGGGCTGCTCAGGGCGGTCTCCCACGAGCTCAGCGCCATCTCGGTCGAGGCGCACGCGGCGCTCGCCGGACCGAGCGTGCTCGGCTGGCTGAGCCTCGCCGATCCGCCGACCGCGCAGCAGGTGGAGGCGTATGCGAGCCTGCTGCACCGGATCCATCAGCAACTGCGGACCGCGCGGGACATCGCGCTCGGCATCGGATCGCTGCAGAGCGGCGAAGCCGGCCTCTCGCGCACGCTCAGCGAGGCCTCCGACGCCGCCAGGATCGCCGCCTCGCGCTCCGCCAGCGGGTACCTCGTGCGCGTCGACAGCCTCGGCCTCGAGCAGCTGCTGCTCGCCTGGACGGGCACCGACACCTTCCTCCCCGCCGCCGAGTCGCTGCTCGCCCCGCTGCTCGACGAGGCGCCCGAGCTGCTCGACACGCTCGCCGCGTATCTCGATCACGAGTCGGGCATCCAGGCGACCGCGGCGGCGCTCGGCCTGCACCGCAACACGGTGGCGCTCAGGGTGCAGCGCGCGCAGGAGCTCGTCGGCGTCGACCTCGCATCGCCGGAGACCCGGCTCGCACTCCACCTGGCGTGCCGCGCCGTGCTCGCCCGCCGCACCTGAGCGGGGCGCCCCCGGAACGGATCAGCTCGCGATCTCCTGGTAGGCGAACTGGAGCATCGAGTCGTCCACGCCGGCGAGCACCCTCGGCTTGGCGATGTCGTCGAGCACGATGAAGCGCAGCATGCCGGCGCGCGCCTTCTTGTCCCGCTGCATCGCCGCGAGCAGGCCGGGCCAGCGCCCGGCCGGGTACGAGAGCGGCAGTGTGAGCGCCGAGAGCACGCGGCGGTGCCGCTCCACGGCCTCGTCCGAGAGCGAGCCGGCCAGCCGGCCCAGCTCCGCGGCGTACATCATCCCGATCGAGATCGCCACGCCGTGCCGCCACTGGTAGCGCTCGGCGTGCTCGATGGCGTGCCCGAGCGTGTGCCCGTAGTTGAGGATCTCGCGCAGCCCGCCCTCGCGGAAGTCCTCGGACACGACCCGCGCCTTGACGCCGATCGCGAGTTCGATGAGCCGCTGGAACTCGGGGCTTCCCGGATCGGTGGCGCGATCCGTGTCGGCCTCGATGAGGTCGAGGATCTCGGGCTCGGCGATGAAGCCGCACTTCGCGACCTCCGCGAACCCGGCCAGGATCTCGTTCTTCGGCAACGTGGCCAGCAGCTCCAGGTCGCAGATCACGGCTGCCGGGGCGTAGAAGCAGCCGACGAGGTTCTTGCCCTCGGCGGTGTTGATCCCGGTCTTCCCGCCGACCGAGGCGTCGACCATGCCGAGCACCGTCGTGGGGATCTGCACGAGCCGCACCCCGCGCAGCCAGGTGGCCGCGACGAAGCCGGCCAGGTCGGTGACGGCGCCGCCGCCCAGGCCGATCACCGCGTCGGTGCGCGTGAAGTCGGCCTGGCCCATGATCTGCCAGCAGAAGGCCGCCACCTCGACGCGCTTGGCGGCCTCGGCGTCGGGCACCTCGGCGAGCAGCACCTGCCCGTAGCGCTCCTGCAGCGAGGCGCGCAGCTCGTCGGCGAGCTTGCCGACGGTGGCGGTGTGCACGATGAGCACCTTCGCGACGCGGTCGCCGAGTGCCTCGGGCAGGCGATCGAGCACCCCGTGTCCCACGGTCACGGTGTACTCGCTCTCACCGGTGACCGGAATGACGATGGCGTCGCTCATCTACTGCTCCCTCTCGTTCTGCTTCCTCGCGTACGACCGCGCCCACTGGGCGACGCGGCGGGCGAGCTGTTCCTTCGTGGCCCGGTCGGTGCGGTAGGTGACGTCGGCCACCTCCTCGTAGTACGGGCGGCGCTCCTCCAGGATGCGCCCCCACGCCTCGGGATCGTCGCGCAGCAGCGGTCTGCGCGACAGGTTCGCGGTGCGGAGCACCGCGTCCTGGGTGGTCAGCAGCAGGACGACCGGGTGATGGTGCAGCAGGCGGCGCGTGCTCTCGGTGATCACCGCTCCGCCGCCGAGCGCGACGATGCGGCTCCCCGGCACGGCGAGCTCCGCCTCGATGACCTCGGCCTCGAGGCGCCGGAACTCGGCCTCCCCGTGCGTCGCGAAGAAGTCGGCGATAACCCCGTGCTGCCGCACGAACACCGCGTCGGTGTCGACGAAGGGGATCCCGAGCTCGCGGGCCACCCGCTTCCCGAGGCTCGTCTTGCCGGCGGCCATGGGGCCGACGAACACGATGGCGCGCTCCGGCAGCCGGGCTCCGCCGCGGCGGCGCCGGCGACGGCGCGGGCGACCCTTGGCCGGTGCTGCGGCGGGGCCCTCCTGCGCGGCGCCCGTGGGCTCCTCCGGCGCCGGCTGCTGCCGGATCGGCGTGGTCGGCGGCCCGGGCTTCGGTCGCTGGGCCGGTGGCCCGGCGTCCCGGTTCACCCGCCGGTGCGCGCTCACGATTCGATGACGGTCGCCAGCCGCTCGGGGATCGCCGCCAGATACGACTCGAGGTTGCGCTTCGTCTCGGCCACGCTGTCGCCGCCGAACTTCTCGGCGACCGCGTCGGCCAGGACGAGGGCCACCATCGCCTCGGCGACCACGCCGGCGGCGGGCACGGCGGAGACGTCGCTGCGCTGGTGGTGGGCCTTCGACTCCTCGCCGGTCGCGACGTCGACCGTGGGCAGGGCGTGCGGCACCGTGGCGATCGGCTTCATCCCCGCGCGCACGCGCAGCACCTGGCCGGTCGTCATGCCGCCCTCGATGCCGCCGGCGCGACCGGTGTCGCGGGCGATGCGCCCGTCCGCGATGCGCAGCTCGTCGTGCGCCGCGGAGCCGCGCCGACGGGTGGTCTCGAAGCCGTCGCCCACCTCGACCGCCTTGATCGCCTGGATGCCCATGAGGGCGCCGGCGAGGCGGGAGTCCAGGCGGCGGTCCCAGTGCACGTAGGAGCCGAGACCGACGGGCAGGCCGTAGGCGAGCACCTCCACGATGCCGCCGAGGGTGTCGCCCGACTTCTTCGTGTCGTCGACCTCCTCCACCATGCGCGCGCTCGTCTCCGCGTCGAAGCAGCGCAGCGGATCGGCGTCGAGCGCCGCCACGTCCTCCGGGCGCGGCAGGGGCGAGCCCGCGGGCACGGCGATGTCGCCCATCGAGACGGTGTGGCTCACGAGCCGGATCCCGAGCTCGGCCAGGAAGGCGCGCGCCACGGCGCCGAGCGCCACGCGCGCCGCGGTCTCACGGGCGCTCGCGCGCTCGAGCACCGGGCGGGCCTCGTCGAAGCCGTACTTCTGCATGCCCGCCAGGTCGGCGTGCCCGGGGCGCGGCCGCGTGAGCGGAGCGCCGCGACCCCGCGACTTCTCGGAGAGCTCGGTCTTCTCGGCGCTCATCACCTCGGTCCACTTCGGCCACTCCGTGTTGCCGATGCGGATCGCGACGGGGCCGCCGATGGATACGCCCTGGACCACTCCGCCCGAGAGGTGCAGCTCGTCCTGCTCGAACTTCATGCGCGAACCGCGGCCGTAGCCGAGCTTGCGGCGGGCGAGATCCTCCCGGATCCCGTCGAGCGAGACGGGGACGCCGGCGGGCAGCCCCTCCAGGACAGCGATCAGTTCGGGGCCGTGAGATTCTCCGGCGGTCAGCCAACGCAGCATGCCTTCTATCCTCCCACATGCGGAGGGTGCAGCGCGCGCCGGCCGGCCGGCGTCACACGGCCGCGCGCATCGCGGCGAGCACCCGGTCCTCGTCGGGCAGCGGGGTGGCGGGATCGCCGCCGCGGAAGATGCGGATCTGGATCAGGGCCTGCTCCACGAGCATGTCGGTTCCGGCATGCGCCTCGCCGCCGGCGGCGCGCCAGCGCTCCGCGAGCGGCGAGGGCCACGGGTCGTAGGCCACGTCGAAGAGCGGGATCCGGGTGAGCTCCTCCGGGAGCGCGAGGTCGCGGCCGGCCGGACCGGGCAGGGTCGAGATGACGAGGGTCGACGCGTCCGCGCTCGCCTCGGGGCGCGCCGCGGTCGGGGCCTCGGACACAGGGGGCTGCAGTCCCGACCCCGAGACGCGGAGCGCCTCGGACGAGCCGGGCTCCCGGCTCCCGCCGAAGCGGTCGACGAGATCTCCGGTGGCCGCGGCGTTCCGCGCGACGACCTCCACGTGCCGCGCGCCCAGCTGTCGGGCGGCGAGGATCGCGGAGACCGCCGTCGCGCCCGAGCCGAGCACGATCGTGCGGCTCGCGTCGAGGCCGGCGTCTCGGATCGCCGCGGCGAGGCCCGCCACGTCGGTGTTGAACCCCGCCCAGCGCGGCCCCTCGCCGACGCCGCTCGCGATCCGCAGCAGCGTGTTCACGACACCGCTCTCCTCCGCCACGGGGTCGAGCACCGAGGCGAGCCGGCGGGCCTCCTCCTTCAGGGGCATGGTGAGCGAGAAGCCCCGCCACGCCGGCCCGCGGGAGGCCAGGAAGCCCTCGAGCGCGTCGGCCTCGAGCCGCCCGCGTTCGTACGACCAGTCGAGCCCCAGCACGCCGTAGGCGGCCTCGTGGATCGCGGGCGACTTCGAGTGGGCGATCGGCGAGCCCAGCACGGCGAGCCGCTCGCGCAGCACGCCGTCCTCCGCCGCCATCAGCACCCCTTGCCGGGGTTCGCCGCGCACCACTCGTTCAGCTGCTCGACCGCGGCGTTGTGCTCCTCGATGGTCGTCGAGAAGACCGACTCGCGCGTGTCGAGATTCACCGCGACGAAGTACAGCCAGTCGCCCGCCTCCGGATCGATCGCCGCCGCGATGGCGTCGCGGCCCGGGTTGGCGATCGGGCCCTTGGGCAGGCCCTCGTGCACGTAGGTGTTCCACGGGTTGTCGTCGGCCAGCGCCTCGTCGGTCGACCACACGCTGCCGTCGTCGTGCTGCCCCATGCCGTACTGGGCGGTCGAGTCCATCTGCAGCTTCATCCCCTGATCGAGGCGGTTCTGGATGACACGCGACACGCGGCCGAAGTCCTCGATGCGGCCGCCCTCGCGCTGCACCATCGCGGCGATGTTCAGCACGCGCTCGCGATCATCGACGGCCACGCCGAACTCGTCGAGCACCGCCTTCTGCTCCTGCACCAGGCGCGCGATGGCCTCGGCTCCCGTCGTCTCCTCCTCGAACTCGTAGGTCGCGGGGAAGAGCCAGCCCTCGAGGCTGTCGACGCCGTCGGGCAGGTCGTAGGCCGAGACGTCCTCCGCCGCGGCCTGCAGCTCCTCGAGCGGGATGTCGGCCCCGGCCGACACGAGCTCGAGGGTCTGGTCGACGGTCTTGCCCTCGGGGATCATCGCGGTGAAGGCCATGCGGTTCTCCGGATCCTGCAGCGCGTCGAGCGCGGCCTGCGCGCTCATCTGCAGCTTCACCCGGTACGAGCCGGGGTGGAACTCGACCGCGGGCTCCTGCGCGAGCAGCAGTTCGTAGAAGGCCTCGGACGTCTTGACCACGTCGGCCTCGGCGAGGGTCGCCGCGATGTCCTCGCCGATCTCCCCCGCCGTGATCACCACGACGGTCTCGCCGTGGCCCTCGCCATCGTAGTCGTTGCTCGTCCAGCCGAACAGCTGCGAGACCTGGCCGCCGTACTGCGACCACAGGTAGCCGCCGGCGGCGGCGAGGCCGCCGAGCAGCAGCGCGGTCACGAGCAGCGTGATCAGGATCCGCCGTCCGATGTGCCGGGGCTCGCCCCGTGTGCGTGCGTTCATGCCTGGGTTCCCTCCTCGGGCCGCGCCACCGGGTCGACCGCGCGGCCGGGCGCCTCCTCCCGCGCGCGCTCGACGTCGAGCGCGTGCTGCAGGATCACCACCGCCGCCGCCTGATCGATGATGGATCGGCTCTGCTTGGTCTTCTTGCCCGCCTGGCGCAACTGGCCCTGGGCCGACACCGTCGACAGGCGCTCGTCGACGAGCCGCACCGCGACCGCCTGTGCGGCCAGCCGGTCGGCGAGGCGCCGGGCGAAGCGCTCGGCGTCCTCGGTCGACGGGGTGCGCTCGCCCCGCAGGTTCAACGGGAGCCCCACGACCGCCTCGAAGGCCTCGTGCTCGCTCGCGATCGCGGCGATGCGCGCCAGATCGGCGTCACCCCCGAGATCGCGCGGCACCGTCTCGACGGGGGTGGCGAGCATGCCGTGCAGGTCGCTCCGGGCCACGCCGATGCGGGCCCTGCCCACATCGATCCCGAGCCGCACACCGCTGCGCACTAGGCCTGGGCCTTCACGAGTCCAGGCTCCGGCGGATCTCGGCGAGCGCGTCGTCGATCTTCGCGGGATCGGTGCCGCCGCCCTGGGCCAGGTCGGGCTTGCCGCCGCCCCCGCCGCCGAGCACCTGCGCGCCGAGCTTCGCGAGGTCGCCGGCCCGTACGCCGCGGTCGCGCGCGGCCGCGGTCGTCGCGGCGATGACGACGGGCTTGCCTCCCGCGTCGCCCGCGAGCACCACCACGCCGGCCTCGGAGCCGAGGCGCTCGCGCAGCTGCAGCGCGAGCCCGCGCACGTCGTCCGCCGATCCGACGCCCCCCAGCGATCCCAGCACCGCGCGCACCCCGCCGAGCTCCTCGGCGCCCGCGAGCAGTTCGGGCACGCGCTGCGTCAGCTTCTCGGCCTCGAGCGCTGCGATACGCTTCTCGGCCGCGCGCAGCTGCGCGCCGAGATCCTGCACCTTGGTGACGAGTTCCGCCCGCGGCACCTTGAGCCCGCTCGTGAGCTGCTGCACGATGGTGCGCTCGGCGGCGAAGTTGCGGAAGGCCTCGATGCCCACGAGCGACTCGATGCGCCGGTTCGTGGAGCCGACCGAGCTCTCGGAGACCAGGCTGATCATGCCGATCTCGGCCGAGCTCGCCACGTGCGTGCCGGCGCACAGCTCGCGCGACCAGGGGCCGCCGATGTCGACCACGCGCACGCGGTCGCCGTACTTCTCGCCGAAGAGCGCCATGGCGCCGAGCGCCTTCGCCTCGTCGAGCGGCATCTCGCGGGTGACGACCTCGTAGTCGGAGCGGATCGCGAGGTTCGAGATCTCCTCGATCTCGCTGCGGGTCTCGGCGGAGAGCGCCTCGCTGTGCGTGAAGTCGAGGCGCAGGTAGCCGGCCTTGTTGTAGGAGCCGGCCTGGTGCGCGTTCGCACCGAGCACCTCGCGCAGCGCCGCGTGCACGACGTGCGTTCCGGAGTGGGCCTGCGTGGCCCCGCGGCGGTAGTCGGCGTCGACCCGGGTCTCGGCGCGGGCGTCGATGCCGATCGTGCCCACGGTGACCTTCGCGGTGTGCACGATGAGGCCGGGCACCGGCTTCTGCACGTCGAGCACCTCGGCCTCGAAGCCGTCGCCCACGATCACACCCTGGTCCGAGTCCTGACCGCCGGACTCGGCCCACAGACTCGTCTCGGCCAGCACGATCTCGGCGATCTCGCCCTCGCGCGCCTCGCGCACGGGGGCGCCGTCGACCACGAGGCCGAGCACGCGGCTCTCGTGGTTCAGCTCGTCGTAGCCGGTGAAGAGCGTCTCGCCCCGGCCCCGCAGCTCCTTGTAGACGGAGAGGTCGGCGCGCTGGCCCTTCTTGGCCTTCGCGTCGGCCTTGGCGCGGTCCCGCTGCTCCTGCATGAGCGTCGCGAAGACGTCGCGGTCGACCGCGACCCCCGCCTCCTCGGCGACCTCGAGCGTGAGCTCGATCGGGAAGCCGTAGGTGTCGTGCAGCAGGAAGGCGGTGTCGCCCGGAACGGCCGCACCGGCCTCCTGCGCCGCGGCGACGGCCGCGTCGAGGGTCTGGCTGCCCGAGGAGAGGGTGCGCAGGAACGCCTTCTCCTCGGCGTAGGCGGCGCGCGAGATGAACTCGAAGTCGCGGCCCACCTCCGGGTACGCGGCCTGCATCGCGTCGCGCGACACGGGGAAGAGCTCGGGGAAGGTCGGCCCCTCCACGCCGAGCAGGCGCATGGAACGGATCACGCGGCGCAGCAGGCGGCGCAGGATGTAGCCGCGCCCCTCGTTCGACGGGGTCACCCCGTCGGCGATGAGCATGAGGCCGCTGCGCACGTGGTCGGCGATCACGCGCAGGCGCACGTCGTCGTCGTGGTTCGCGCCGTAGGTCTTGCCCGCGAGCTCGGCTGCGCGGTCGAGCACCGGCCGCACCTGGTCGATCTCGTACATGTTCTGCACGCCCTGCTTGATGAAGGCGACGCGCTCGAGACCCATGCCGGTGTCGATGTTCTTGTTCGGCAGCTCGCCGACGATCGTGAAGTCGGTCTTCGAACGCACGTCGGTGATCTGGTACTGCATGAACACGAGGTTCCAGATCTCGACGTAGCGGTCGTCATCGGTGACCGGCCCGCCGTCGACGCCGTACTCGGGGCCGAGGTCGTAGAAGATCTCGGAGCAGGGACCGGCCGGGCCCGGCTGGCCCGTCGACCAGTAGTTCGTGTCCTTGCCGAGACGCTGGATGCGCTCGTCCGGCAGCGTCGAGTACTGCTTCCACAGCGCGCGCGCCTCGTCGTCGTCCTCGTAGACGGTGACCCACAGGTCCTTCGGGTCGAAACCGAGTCCGCCCTCCTCCTCGCTCGTGGTGAGCAGCTCCCACGCGAAGCGGATGGCGCCCTCCTTGAAGTAGTCGCCGAAGGAGAAGTTGCCGCACATCTGGAAGAAGGTGCCGTGACGCGGAGTCTTGCCGACCTCCTCGATATCGTTGGTGCGGATGCACTTCTGCACGCTCGTGGCGCGCGGGTACGGCGCCGGCACGAGGCCCGAGAGATACGGCACGAAGGGCACCATGCCGGCCACCGTGAACATCAGGCTGGGATCGTCGCTCACGAGCGATGCCGAGGGCACGACGGTGTGCCCCCGCTTCTCGAAGAAGTCGAGCCAGCGGCGGTGGATCTCTGCGGTCTGCATCCGAGCGGTGTCTTTCTGAAGTGGTGGGTGGGGGTCGGCCGGGAACGCGCGAGTCGGTCGCGTCGGTCCGGTCAGTCCGCCGGGTTCCGGTCGCGCAGCTTGCGCAGCGCCTCCTCGACGTCGTCGATCAGGTCCTCCGTCTCGCCCTCGGCCTCGCGGTAGCCCGTGGAGAAGGCGCGGTTGAACTCCTCGACGCCGCGGTTCACCCGCGCGAAGAAGCGGCGTCCCTCCGGTGTCTGGTTGACGAAGTGGGCGGCGACGAAGCCCACCGCCACGCCGCTCAAGAGCCACAGCAGTCTGCGCATATCCGGTTCCTCCTACGCCGTTCGAGCACGACGGATCCGCCGCGCGTGAGAAGCACCCCTCAAGCTTAGCGGTAGCCCCCGACGGCGCACCGGGTGCCCGGCCGGGTAGCCGAAGGGGCGCCGGATCCCGATCGCTCGGATTCCGGCGCCCCTGGGTGCGCGGGTGCTTAGCGGCCCGAGTAGTACTCGACCACCAGCTGCACCTCGCAGGTCACGGGGACCTCGGCGCGCTTCGGGCGGCGCACCAGGCGGGCCTGGAGCTTGTCGAGCTCGACCTCGAGGTAGCCCGGAACGTTGGGCAGCACCTCGGCGTGACCGCCGGCAGCGGCGACCTGGAAGGGCTCGAGGCCCTCCGAGCGCTCCTTGACGTGGATGAGCTGGCCCGGCTTCACGCGGAAGGACGGGCGGTCGACGATCTTGCCGTCGACGAGGATGTGGCGGTGCACGACGAGCTGGCGGGCCTGCGCGGTGGTGCGGGCGAAGCCGGCGCGCAGCACGAGGGCGTCGAGGCGCATCTCGAGCAGCTCGACCAGGTTCTCACCGGTCAGGCCGTCCTGGCGGCGCGCCTCCTTGAAGGCGATGACGAGCTGCTTCTCGCGGATGCCGTACTGGGCCCGCAGACGCTGCTTCTCGCGCAGGCGGACGGCGAAGTCGCTGTCGCTCTTGCGCTTGGTGCGGCCGTGCTGGCCGGGGCCGTAGGGGCGCTTCTCGAGGTAGCGCGCGGCCTTCGGGGTGAGGGCGATCCCGAGTGCGCGGGATCGGCGGGTCTGGGAGCGGGTACGCGACGTGGTCGACACGTGGGTCCTTTCGGGTTTCTGTCCATCTACATTCGAGCGGGGACGCAGCGCTCTCGCACTGCACGCCCGATGTTCTCTCGGTCATACCGAGCCCGCGCTGACCATGCAGCGCACGCGACTCGGCGCACCGGCGCTCGGCGAGGAACCGGGCTCCGGTAAGGGAACGACCATCGCAGAAACCCGGCTACAGGGCGCCTGCCATCTGCATCCCGCTTGCAGCCGGCAGCGGAAGAGATGTTGGCCAGCGAAGAGTCTATCAGATGGATCCGACTGGAGGCCTCACCCGCCGCGCGTGATGCGGCGGATCTTCTCGAGGCGGTCGGAGACCTCGCGCTCGTTGCCGTGCTGGGTGGGCTGGTAGTACACGCGGTCCCGCAGCTCGTCCGGCAGGTACTGCTGCGGCGACACGCCCCGTGGATCGCTATGGGGGTAGCGGTACCCCTTGCCGTGCCCCATGCGCTTCGCGCCGGGGTAGTGGGCGTCGCGCAGGTGCTTCGGCACGAGACCGAAGTTGCCGCGCTTGACGTCGGCGATCGCGGCGTCGATGGCGCTGATGACGGCGTTCGACTTGGGCGCGGTGGCGATGTAGATCGTCGCCTCGGCGAGCGGGATCCGGGCCTCCGGCAGGCCGATGAGCTGGGTGGCCTCGGCCGCCGCGACCGCGATCTGCAGCGCCTGCGGGTCCGCCATGCCCACGTCCTCCGCCGCGTGCACCATGAGACGGCGCGCGATGAAGCGCGGATCCTCGCCCGCCTCGATCATGCGCGCCAGGTAGTGGATCGCGGCGTCGGGATCCGAGCCGCGCATCGATTTGATGAAGGCGCTGATCACGTCGTAGTGCTGGTCGCCGTTGCGGTCGTACCGCAGGAGCGCGCGGTCCACCGAGGCCGACACGATGTCGGGGGTGACGACGGGCGGCCTGCCTCCCGCGCCCTCCCCGGCCTCGTCTTCCGCGACCGCGTCTTCCCCGGACTCGTCCTCCGCTTCCGGGTCCTCGTCCTCCTGGTCTTCCCCGCCCGCGCCGTCCATCGCGAGCGCGGACGCCGCCGCGGCCTCAAGGGCCGTGAGGGCGCGGCGCGCATCGCCCGAGGCGAGCTGCACGAGGGCGTCGAGCGCCTCGTCCTCGACCGTCACGGAGTCGGCGAGCCCGCGCGGATCGGCGATCGCACGCTCGAGCAGGGTGCGCAGGTCGGCGTCCTCCAGCGGTTCGAGCGTCAGGAGCAGGGAGCGCGAGAGCAGCGGGCTGATCACCGAGAACGACGGGTTCTCGGTGGTGGCCGCGACGAGCGTCACCCAGCCGTTCTCCACGCCGGGCAGGAGCGCATCCTGCTGCGCCTTGGTGAAGCGGTGGATCTCGTCGAGGAAGAGCACGGTGGCGATGTCGTACAGATCCCGGTCGTTGAGTGCTCGCTCCATCACCGTGCGCACGTCCTTGATGCCGGCCGTGATCGCCGAGAGCTCGACGAATCGGCGGCCGCTCGAGTGCGCGATCGCCTGGGCGAGCGTGGTCTTGCCCGTGCCGGGCGGCCCCCACAGGATCACCGACACGGCTCCCCCGCCGCCGTCCGAGCCCGCCGCGAGCGTGCGCAGCGGCGAACCGGGGCGCAGCAGGTGCTGCTGCCCCACCACCTCGTCGAGCGTGCGCGGTCGCATGCGCACCGCGAGAGGCGCGGTGTGCGACGGTACGGGTCTCGAGTCCACGTCTCCCATGCTATCGAGGGCCTCTGACAGCACGGCGCGAGCCCGTGCTGTGGCATAGTGGAGGGGTCTATTCCGTTATGGTCGGCGACCCCGGCCCCACACGACAGGTGAGCAGAACCGTGAGTGAAGCGAGCAACGAAACGACCTGGGGGCGCGTCGACGACGACCGCACCGTCTACGTGCGCGAGGGCGACGGCGAGCGTGTCGTGGGTTCTTTCCCCGATGGTACGCCCGAGGAGGCGCTGGCCTACTTCACCCGCAAGTACGCCGACCTCGAGGGACAGGTCACCCTGCTCGAGGCCCGCATCGCCCGCGGCACCGCCGACGCCTCGGCCGCCGACTCGGTGGCGAAGCTCCGCGAGCAGCTCGTCGAGCCCGCGGCGGTCGGCGACATCGCGGCGCTCCGCGAGCGCGTCGAGAAGCTCGTCGGCAAGACCGCGGAGCTCAGCGAGAAGCAGCAGGCCGAGCGCGAGGCCGCCCGCAAGGAGGCCGTCGAGAAGCGCGAGGCCATCGTGGCCGAGGCCGAGCGGCTCGCCGGCCAGCCCGAGGCGTCGATCCGCTGGAAGGACACGAGCCAGGCCTTCGAGCAGCTGTTCACCGACTGGCAGACCGCGCAGCGCGGCGGCCCGCAGATCCCCAAGGTGCAGGCCGACGCGCTCTGGAAGCGCTTCCGCTCCGCCCGTCAGTCCTTCGACTCGGCGCGCCGCGCCCACTTCGCGCAGATGGACGCGAACAACAAGGAGGTCAAGCAGCGCAAGGAGCGGATCATCGCCGCCGCGGAGGCGCTCGCACCCAAGGGCATCGACGGCATCCCCGCCTACCGCGCGCTGCTCGACGACTGGAAGGCGGCTGGCCGCGCCAGCCGCAAGCTGGACGATCAGCTCTGGGCCCGTTTCAAGGCCGCGGGCGATGTGCTCTACGAGGCCAAGGCGGCCGAGGTCGCGCAGACCAACGAGGAGTACGCCGCCAACCTCACCGCGAAGCAGGGACTCCTCGACGAGGCCGAGCCGATCCTGCAGGAGCAGGAGCACGCGACCGCCCGCAAGCTGCTGACCGAGGTGCAGCTGAAGTGGGACGAGATCGGGCGCGTGCCGCGCGAGGCGCTGCGAGAGATCGAGGGTCGGCTGCGCAAGATCGAGGATCACGTGAAGCGGCTCGAGGACGAGCACTGGCGCAAGACCAACCCAGAGACGAAGGCCCGCAGCGAGGGTCTGCGGGGCCAGCTCGAGGCCTCGATCGCCGAGCTCGAGGCGCAGGTCGAGGCGGCTCGCGCCGCCGGCGACGCCGGCGCCCAGGCCGAGGCCGAGGAGAAGCTCTCGGCGCAGCAGTCCTGGCTCGCCGCGATCGGCGACTGACGCGCGGCCGGCCCGGGCCCCGGCCCCGGCCGTGGACTCACCCCGGGCCCGGACTTCGCTCCCAGCCCGGGGTTATCCACATCCTGAGCCGCGCGGGTGGCGCCGGCGGTCGCGTCGGATGACCATGGAGGCATGACCCCGGCCTCACCCGTGAACGAGCTCCGCGCGCGAGCGCGCCCGGTCCCCCGCTTCGACCGCTGGCCGGAGGCCGTCCGCTCGGCCGAACTGCTGCGGGGCAGCCTGGTGCGCTGCGGCCCCGGCGTGCGCGGGGCCGGCTGGCCCGAGACGCCGCGGGTGCGGGCGGCGGCCCTCGCACCGTGGCTCACCTCCGACCGCATCGCGATCCGCATGAGCGCCGCGTGGATCTGGGGCGCCGCGCGCCGGCCCGACGCACCGCTCGAGCTCTCGACCGCCGATCGGCGCCGACCGGACCACGGCCCCCATCGCGACCACCTCCTGCACCAGTTCGCCTACGACCGCTCGGCGCTCCGCACGCTCGACGGCTTCGCCGTCACGGAGCCCGAGCAGACCGTCTACGATCTGCTCCGGATGCCGCACGGATTCGCCCGGCGCCACCTGGTCGCCTGCCGCCTTCTGGTTCGGCTCGTCCCCGACGGTCGGGCGGGCATCGCCGATCGTCTCGAACGGCAGCACTCCCACTACCGCGCGCTGGCTCGCTCGCGCCTGGCGCGGCTGTGAACGGGCGCCCCTGAGCCGGTCCGGCGCTGCGCGGGCGCGGCACTGCCTGGGGCGCCGCACCGGCGCGCCGCCGCGCGAGACCTCAGCTCTGGATGCGGTACACGTCGTAGACGCCGTCGATGCGGCGCACGGCGTTGAGCACGTGCTCGAGGTGCGTGGCATTGGCCATCTCGAAGACGAAGCGGCTGATCGCCAGACGGGAGCTGGAGGTGTTGACCGACGCGGAGAGGATGTTCACGTGGTGCTCCGAGAGCGTGCGGGTCACGTCGGAGAGCAGCCCGGACCGGTCGAGCGCCTCCACCTGGATCTGCACGAGGAACACGCTCTTCGCGCTGGGCGCCCACTCGACCTCGACCACACGATCCTGCTGCTCGCGCAGCTTGATGAAGTTGTGGCAATCGATGCGATGCACCGAGACGCCCTGCCCCTTCGTCACGAAGCCGAGGATCTCGTCGCCCGGCACCGGGGTGCAGCACTTCGCGAGCTTCGCCAGCACGTCCGACGCGCCCGTGACGACGACGCCGCTCTCGCCGCCCGTCTTCCGCGCGCGCGGGGCCTCGATGATCGGCAGTGTCGAGAGCGCGGGCTCGGTCGAGGTCTGCTCGTCGAAGACGAGCGCGGTGACCTTCTCGATCACCGACTGGGCCGAGACGTGGCCCTCGCCCACGGCCGCGTACAGCGCCGTCACATCGGCGTAGCGCAGCTGCAGCGCCACCTGCTGCAGCGCCTCCGAGTTCATCACCTGGTGCAGCGGCAGTCCCTGCTTGCGCAGCGCCTTGGTGATCTCCACCTTGCCGGTCTCGGCGGCCTCCTCCCGTCGCTCCTTGGTGAACCACTGCCGGATCTTGTTGTGAGCGCGCTTGCTCTTGACGAAACTCAGCCAGTTCTGGTTCGGGCCGGCGTTCGGGTCCTTCGAGGTGAAGACCTCGACCACGTCCCCGTTCTGCAGCGCGGTCTCGAGCGGCACGAGGCGCCCGTTCACCCGGGCGCCCATCGTGCGGTGCCCCACCTCGGTGTGCACCGCGTAGGCGAAGTCGACCGTGGTGCCGCCGGCGGGCAAGCCGATGACCCGGCCCTTCGGGGTGAAGACGTAGACCTCCTTCGCGCCGATCTCGTAGCGCAGCGCATCGAGGAACTCGCTGGGGTCCTCCGTCTCGGCCTGCCAGTCGGAGATGTGGGCGAGCCAGGCCATGTCGTTGGAGCTCGGCCCGTCCTGCTGCCCGGGCTGGCGCTGCTTGTACTTCCAGTGGGCGGCGACGCCGTACTCGGCCCGCTGGTGCATCTCGACAGTCCGGATCTGGATCTCCACCGCGCGCCCGTCGGGACCGATCACGGTGGTGTGCAGCGACTGGTAGAGGTTGAACTTGGGTGTGGCGATGTAGTCCTTGAAGCGGCCCGGGATCGGCGTCCACCGCGCGTGCACGGCCCCGAGCACGGCGTAGCAGTCCCGGATCGAGTTCACGAGCACGCGGATGCCCACGAGGTCGTAGATGTCGTCGAAGTCCCGCCCGCGCACGATCATCTTCTGGTAGATCGAGTAGAGCTCCTTGGGTCGCCCCGTCACCTCGCCGCGGATCTTGGCGTCGCGCAGGTCCGACTCGATCGAGCTGATCACCACACCCACCAGCTCGTCGCGCTGCGGGTTGCGCTGGGACACGAGGTTCTGGATCTCGGCGTAGAGCTTCGGCTTGAGCACCGCGAAGGAGAGATCCTCGAGCTCCGCCTTCATCGACTGGATGCCCAGCCGGTGCGCGAGGGGCGCGTAGATCTCGAGGGTCTCCTGGGCCTTGCGCTTGGCCGAGTCGCTCGAGACGAAGCCCCAGGTGCGGGCGTTGTGCAGCCGGTCGGCGAGCTTGATGACGAGCACGCGGATGTCCTTCGACATCGCGACCACCATCTTGCGCACGGTCTCCGCCTGGGCCGAATCGCCGTACTTCACCTTGTCGAGCTTGGTGACGCCGTCGACCAGCATCGCGATCTCCTCGCCGAAGTCGGCGGTGAGCTGGTCCAGGCTGTAGTCGGTGTCCTCGACGGTGTCGTGCAGCAGCGCCGCGGCGATCGCCACCGGCGCGACGCCCAGATCGCCGAGGATCTGGGCGACGGCGATGGGGTGCGTGATGTACGGCTCCCCGCTCCGCCGCTTCTGGCCGCGGTGCGCCCGCTCCGCGACCGTGTAGGCGCGCTCGATGATCGACAGGTCGGCGCGCGGGTAATTGGCGCGCACCGTGCGCACGAGCTGATCGACGGCCCCCGGCGAGCTCCCGCGGGAGAAGATGCGCGGCACCAGACGTCGCAGCGCCGTACCGCCGTGTGTGACGTCGTTAGCTACCACCTGCATCCTCCCTTGAATGTTTGAACATTACACGCGGCAAGCGGTTCAAGGCAAAGCGGGAGGCGCGGGGCTCGGGTCATCGAACGCGGTCAGGCCTGAGCCGTCGCGCTCGCCTCCTCGGCCGGTTCCTGCTTGCCCCGGATCCGGAGCACCTTCTCGTCGTGCCGCTTGATCGCCTCCTCGCCCTCGCGCAGGTGCGCGTACGCGGGCGCCGCGATGAAGATGGTCGAGTAGGCGCCCACCAGGATGCCGATGAAGAGCGCCAGCGAGATGTCCCGCAGCGTTCCGGCACCGAGCACGAACGCGCCGATGAAGAGGATCGACCCCACCGGCAGCAGCGCCACCACGGAGGTGTTGATCGAGCGCACGAGCGTCTGGTTGACGCCGAGGTTGACCGACTCGGCGAAGGTGCGGCGATCGTTGAGCTCGCCCGGCGCCGTGTTCTCGCGGATCTTGTCGAAGACCACGACCGTGTCGTAGAGCGAGTACCCGAGGATCGTGAGGAAGCCGATCATGGCGGCCGGGGTGATCTCGAAACCGGAGATGCCGTAGATGCCGGCCGTGATGATGAGGTCGTGGAACAGCGCGATGATCGCGGCGAGCGACATCTTCCAGGTGCGGAAGTAGATCGCCATGATCAGCGCCGCGAACAGGATGAAGACGATCAGGGCGATGATCGCCTGCTTCGTGATGTCCTGCCCCCAGGCCGGGCCGACGAACGAGTAGGTGACCTCGTCGGCGCTGATGCCGTAGCTCTCGGCGAGCGCTGCGGTCACCTCGCGGTTCTCGGACTCGCTCAGGGCCTCGGTCTGCACGCGGATGTCGGTGGGTCCGAGCTGGGTGACGCGCGGCGCGCTCGACGGCAGCACCTCCGCCACCGCCGACTCGGCGATCGCCGGATCCCGGTCCTGGCTCTCGGAGAGGTGCACCTGGAACTGGCTGCCGCCGGTGAACTCGATGCCGAAGGTGAAGCCCCCGCGCAGCATCGGGCCGGCGATCGAGAGCACGATCAGCACGATCGAGATGAGGTACCAGGTCTTGCGCCGGCCGATGAAGTCGATGGACTTCTCACCGGTGTACAGAGCGTTGCCGAACTCGGCGAATGAGCGAGCCATGTCAGCTCTCCTTCCCAGTGGTCGCGCCGACGGACTCGGCCTCGGGGGCCGCGGCTCCGGCGGCCTTGCGCTCGGCGATGGTCTGGCGGCGCTCCGCCTCGCGCTGGCTGCGGGCGTTCTTCTTCCCGGTGCGCACGGGCTCGCGGAACTGCGCTCGTCCGCGGTACACCGCGCCCAGGCGCTTGGGGTCGAGCCCCGAGGCCGGGTGCCCGTCGCGGTAGAAGCGCGTGCGGGCCAGCAGCGTCATCATCGGGTGCGTGAACAGCGCCACGACGAGCACGTCGACGAGGGTTGTGAGCCCGAGGGTGAAGGCGAAGCCCTTCACATTGCCCACCGCGAGGATGAAGAGGATCACCGCGGCGAGGAAGTTGACGCCGTCGGACGCCAGCACGGTGCGGAACGCGCGCTTCCAGCCGTGCTCGACCGCGTTCTCGATGGAGAAGCCGTCGCGCAGGGCGTCGCGGATGCGCTCGAAGTACACGATGAAGGAGTCGGCGGTGAAGCCGACCGCCACGATGATGCCCGCGACGCCCGCGAGCGAGAGCCGGTATCCCTGCCGCCAGGAGAAGAAGGTGAGCAGCAGATACGTGAGCACACCCGCGATGGCGAGCGACGCGATGGTCAGCGTGCCGAGCGCGCGGTACTGGAACATCGAGTACACGACCACCAGCAGCAGGCCGATCAGGCCCGCCAGCAGGCCGGCGGCGAGCTGGTTCGTGCCGAGCGTCGCGGAGATGTCCTCCTGGCTCTGCACGGTGAAGTCGATCGGCAGCGCGCCGAACTTCAGCTGATCGGCGAGCGCCTTGGCCGAGTCCTGGGTGAAGCTGCCGCTGATCGAGGGACGCCCGTCGAGGATCTGCCCCTGCATCGTCGGGGCCGACAGCACGCTGCCGTCGAGCACGAAGGCGAACTGGTTCTGCGGCTCGGGGGCCCCGTACAGGCGGGTGCTGATCTTGCCGAAGGTCTCGGCACCCTCCGTGTTCATGATGATCTGCACGACCCACTCGCCGGTGGTGGCGCCGGTCTGCGTGGTGGCCATCTGGGCGGTGGCGTCGGTGATGACGTCGCCGCTCAGCTCCACCGGGCCGAGCAGGTACTTCGCGGTGCCCGACTCGTCGCATGTGATGAGCGGCCGATCGGCGGGCTGATCGCGCGTGTCGAGCACGGCCTCCGAGTCGCAGGTGAAGTCGTCGAACTGCTGCTGCAGCGCCGGGGTGATCCAGGCGAGGTCGCCGGCCCCCTCCGGCAGCGGGTCCGGATCGATCGGGCCGAGGTCCTCCTCGGCGCCCTCCTCCGTCGCCGTCTCGTCCGCGGCGGCGTCCTCACCAGCGGCGGCGTCCTCGCCCTCGGCGGCCTGGTCGCCCTGGAGATCCTCGACGTTCACGCCGAGGCCCATCGAGAGCACGGGGCGGAAGTCCAGCTTCGCCGACGCCTCGATGCGCTGCAGCGTGGCCTCGTCGGCCTTGCCCGGGATCGAGACGGAGATGTGCTGATTGCCCTGCGTGGTGATCTCGGCCTCCGAGACACCCGCGGCGTCGACGCGCTGACGGATGATCGACACCGCCTGCTGCAGCTGCTCGCCGCCGACCGCCTGACCGTCGGTCTGCTCGGCCGCGAGCAGGATCTGCGTGCCGCCCTGCAGGTCGAGGGCGAGTTTCGGGGTCCAGGTGGCGTCGCTGCGGAGCACGCCGTACGTGAGCAGCCCGACGAGGCCGACGATGAAGACCAAGAGGAATACGAGGGAACGACGAGCCCTCCGCACGGCGGGTGTGGACGCCAAGACTGACTGCTTTCTCTCTGGAACGAAGATGACGATGCCGCGGTGAGCACCGCGGGGGCCGGGTCAGGCCTTGGGCGCCTGCGCGTCCCCCGGCTCATCGGTGCCGGGCTGCTCGGGGTTCGCGCCGCCGTCGAGGTCCTGCGCCGCACCACCGGTGCTCTCGGGACCCGCCGCTTCGACGCTCTCGACATCTGAGGTCTCGGCATCCGCCTTCGCCGCATCGGCGCCCTCTGCGCCGTTGCCCGCGATGCGCTCGCCGAACGCGGGATCATCGTCGGGCGCGAGCTCGCCTCCGACGACGTCGGCCTCGGGCGCCTCGCTCGGCGTGACGATCTGCGAGACGGCGTTGCGGTGCACCACGATCGTGCTGCCGCCGCTGAGCAGCGTGACGCGATTCTCGGCCTCATCGATCGAGTCGATGGTTCCGAAGATCCCCGACTGCAGCATCACCTCGGCACCGGGGCGCAGGCCGTTCTGCAGCTCCTGCATCGCCGCCTGGCGCTTCTTGCCGTTGCGGAACATGAAGAAGATCAGCACGGCGATGAGGCCGAACATGACGAGAGTGATCGGGTCCAACAGTGGTCCTTTCGATGGGCGTGCGCACGCGTATGCGAGGGGCACAGATTTCAGCAGTCTACCGTGCTGAGACTGTGAACCCACCACTTTGAGGCAACTGGCCGGAGATTCATCCGATCAACACAGCGGCAACGCGGATCAGAGCAGCGTCGGAGCCGATCCCGGGGCCGGCGGCGGCACCGCGCCCACGTGCTCCCAGCCGAGCCGCGTCGCGACCCGGCCTCTCGGCGTGCGGGTGAGCAGCCCCGCCCGCACCAGGAACGGCTCGACCACCGCCTCGATGGTCTCCGCCTCCTCGCCGACCGACACGGCGAGCGTCGAGAGCCCGACGGGGCCGCCGCTGAAGCGCTCGACGACCGCGCGCAGCACCTCCCGGTCGAGGCGGTCGAGGCCGTGCTGATCCACGTCGTACAGCGATAGAGCCGCGTGCACGCTCGCGGTGTCCCCCGGCGTCTCGTGCACCAGGCTGTAGTCTCGCACCCGGCGCAGCAGGCGGTTCGCGATGCGAGGCGTGCCGCGGGATCGGCGCGCGATCTCCTCCACGCCCTGCTCGGAGATCGCGAAGTCGAGCAGTCCGGCGGCGCGGCGCACCACGCTCGTCAGCTCGTCGTCGGAGTAGAACTCGAGGTGCGCCGTGAAGCCGAAGCGGTCGCGCAGCGGGTTGGGCAGCAGGCCGGCGCGCGTCGTCGCCCCCACCAGGGTGAAGGGGGCGAGCTCGAGCGGCACGGAGGTGGCCCCCGCCCCCTTGCCGACCATGATGTCGACCTTGAAGTCCTCCATCGCGAGGTAGAGCATCTCCTCGGCGCTGCGGGCCATGCGGTGGATCTCGTCGACGAACAGCACCTCGCCGGGCGTCAGCGCCGAGAGCACCGCCGCGAGATCCCCGGCGTGCTGGATCGCCGGGCCGGAGGTCTGGTGCAGCGGCTTGTCGAGCTCGGCGGCGACGATCATCGAGAGGGTCGTCTTGCCGAGGCCGGGGGGCCCGGCCAGCAGGATGTGGTCGGGCGTGTGCTGGCGCATGGTCGCCGCGTCGAGCAGCAGGCCCAGCTGGCGCCGCACCTTGGACTGCCCCACGAACTCCGAGAGCGTGGCCGGGCGCAGCGCACCCTCGTAGCCCTGCTCGGACGGCGCGGCCTGCGGCGAGAGCTCCCCCGTCATCGGCGGGCTCCGCCCCGAGCGGCCTGCAGCAGCGCGAGCGCGGCGCGCAGCAGACCCGCGCTGTCGGCCGGCGCACCCGCGTCCCGCGCGTCCTGCACCGCCTGCCACGCGTCCGACTCCCCCCAGCCGAGGCCGACGAGCCCGTCGCGCACCGCCTCCGCCGCCGCGATCGCGGGATCCTCGGCGACCGCGGGAACCGCACCGCCGCCCTCGTCCAGGCCGAGCTCCGAGAGCTTGCCCGCGAGCGACACGACGATCAGCTTGGCGGTCTTCGGCCCGATCCCCGACACCTTGCGGAACGGCTTCTCGTCCTCCGCCGCAACGGCCCGCGCGATCTCGGCCGGGGCGAGCCCCGACAGCACGCCGAGCGCGCTGCGCGGTCCGACCCCGGACACCGCGATGAGGTGCCCGAAGACCTCCAGCTCGGCCTGCGTGGCGAAGCCGAAGAGCGTGAGCGAGTCCTCCCGCACCACCAGCGAGGTGCGCAGGTCGATCTCGTCGCCCGGGACCGCCTGCGACACGCGGCCGCTCGGCACCTCCACGCGCATCCCGATCCCGCCGACGCCCACGACGACCCAACCCGCACCTGCAGCGAGCACGGGCCCGCGAATCGAAGCAATCACACACTCACCCTAGGGCGAACCACCGACACGCGACCCCGCGCCACACCGTTCATTCGAATATATATACGAATGGCGGCACCGCTCAGGCCTCGACCGCGACCGCTCCCCGCGCCTGCTGCGCGCGCACCGCGCGGTTGATCGACGAGACGATCGCCTTGAGCGTGGCGCGTGTGGTGTCGGGGTCGATCCCGACGCCCCACAGGCGCTGCCCGTCGACCTCGAGGTCGACGTAGGCCGCCGCGACCGCGTCGCCGCCCGCGCTCATCGCGTGCTCCACGTAGTCGAACAGGGTGACCGCGTGGCCGTTCTCGTTGATCGCGGTGATGAACGCGTCGACCGGCCCGTTGCCCCGGCCGACGATCTGGTGCTCGCCCTCGCCGTCGCGGTAGTCGACGACGAGCTCCGTCACGCCGTCGCCCGCGCTCGTCGAGGAGGTGCGGAAGAGCTCGTAGCGACCCCACTGCTCGAACACGTCGCCCGTGGTGGGCAGGTACTCGTCCTGGAAGATGCGCCAGATCTCATCGCTCGAGACCTCGCCGCCCTCGCTGTCCGTCACGCCCTGCACCACCGAGCTGAACTCGATCTGCAACCGGCGCGGCAGGTCGAGGTGGTGATCGGTCTTCAGCAGGTAGGCCACCCCGCCCTTGCCCGACTGCGAGTTGACGCGGATCACGGCCTCGTAGGACCGCCCCAGGTCCTTCGGATCGACGGGCAGGTACGGCACGGCCCACTCGATCTCGTCGACCGAGGCGCCGGCGGCCTCGGCATCCGCGGCCATGCGCTCGAAGCCCTTCTTGATCGCGTCCTGGTGCGACCCCGAGAACGCCGTGTAGACCAGGTCGCCCGCCCACGGGCTGCGCTCGGGCACGCGCAGCTGATTGCAGTACTCGGCCGTGCGGCGCACCTCGTCCAGGCGCGAGAAGTCGATCTGGGGGTCGACGCCCTGCGTGAACAGGTTGATGCCGAGTGCGACGAGGTCGACGTTGCCCGTGCGCTCGCCGTTGCCGAAGAGGCAGCCCTCGATGCGATCCGCGCCCGCCATGTAGCCGAGCTCGGCGGCGGCGACCGCGGTGCCGCGGTCGTTGTGCGGGTGCAGCGAGAGGATCACGTTCTCGCGGTGGTGCAGGCGGCGGCTCATCCACTCGATGGAGTCGGCGTAGACGTTCGGAGTCGCCATCTCCACCGTCGCCGGCAGGTTGATGATCACCTTGCGCTCGGGGGTCGGCTCGAAGATCTCGAGCACGTCGTTGCAGACCTCGACCGCGTACTCCAGCTCGGTGCCGGTGTACGACTCGGGCGAGTACTCGTAGAAGATCTCGGTATCCGCGCAGATGTGCTCGCTGGCGCGGCAGAGCTTCGCACCGTCGGTGGCGATCTTCTTGATGCCCGCCTTGTCGGAGCGGAACACCACGTCGCGCTGCAGCACGCTCGTGGAGTTGTAGAGGTGCACGATCGCGCGCTTCGCGCCGATGAGCGACTCGTAGGTGCGCGTGATCAGGTGCTCGCGCGCCTGGGTGAGCACCTGGATGGTGACGTCGTCGGGGATCGCGCCGTCCTCGATGAGGTGCCGCACGAAGTCGAAGTCGGTCTGGCTCGCCGAGGGGAAGCCCACCTCGATCTCCTTGTAGCCCATCTTGACCAGCAGATCGAACATGATCCGCTTGCGCTCGGGGCTCATCGGGTCGATGAGGGCCTGATTGCCGTCTCGGAGATCGACCGCGCACCAGCGGGGCGCCTCGGTGATCCGCTTCGAGGGCCAGGTGCGGTCGGGCAGATCGACCGCGATGATCTCGTGGAACGGGCGGTAGCGGTGGGTCGGCATGCCGGAGGGCTGCTGCATGTTCTTCATGGGCTCGGGAACTTTCTCGTCTGGGTCCTGGGTTCAGCCAACACGAAACTCCGCGACGAGGGAGGCCTGAAGATTAGGACTCGTCGCGGCAGCTAAGAAGAAGCGAGCCGAACAGCATGCCTCTACTGTAGCACCAGCCCGGAGCGCCGACCCGGCCGGCGTCTGCCCCGCAGTAGCCTGGGAGGCATGAGAACGCTGCGCAGGCTGCTGATGGCACTCGGGATCGCGCTCGGGGGCGCACTGCTGACGGGGGTCGGGATCGCCGCTCCCGCGGTGGCCGACGTCTCGGACTTCAGCTACGACAGCTGGCACGTCGAGTACCGCATCGGCACCGACGACGACGGCCGCGCCGTCGCCCGGGTCACGGAGACGCTTACCGCCCGCTTCCCCGACTACGACCAGAACCGCGGCCTCGTCCGCGGGCTCCCGATCGACTACGAGGGAGCGTCGACCGATCCGCGCGACTTCACCGTGACCGACGCGGCGGGAGAGCCGATCCCCTTCGAGATCGAGGAGGACGACGGCTTCATCGCCGTGCTCACGGGCGACGACCGCTACGTGCACGGGGTGCAGACCTACGTCATCGGCTACACGCTCGGCGACGTGATCCTGGCCCGCGACGACGGCGCGGCCGACGAGTTCTACTGGGACCTCACCGACTTCGAGCACCTCCAGCCGATCGAGTCGTTCTCGGCGGAGATCTCGTTCTCGGAGGATCTCGCCGAACGGCTGAACGGCGACGCGAGATGCTACTTCGGCGCCCCGGACTCGACCGCGGAATGCACGATCGAGGGCGACGGCGGGGTGTTCCGCGCCTCGACGCCGAGCCTCGGCTCCCGCGAGGGCGTCACCGTGGCGATCGGCCTGCAGCCGGGCAGCGTGGTGCAGCCGCCGCAGCGGCTGCCGAACTTCGCACTCGACGGTCTGCCGTTCGCGATCGGCGGCGGGGCGCTGGCCGCGGCCGCGGCCGGCGCGGTGGCGACGGGCCGGCTCAAGCACCGCCGGAAGACGGCGCGCGGCACCGTCATCGCCCAGTACGACGTGCCGCCGGCCCTGCCCCCGCTGATCGCGGCCCCGGTCGCCGGCGTCTCGGTCGGCCCGGTCCCCGCCGAGATCGTCCACCTCGCGGTCACCGGCGCGATCCGGATCGAGGACGGCGAGCCGGAGCAGGGGCTCTTCGGCCCCAAAGCGGCGCAGCCCGTCCTGCGGGTGGTCGACCCGCAGCGCGCGGCCGATCCGCTCGACCAGCAGACCATGACCGCGCTGTTCCCCTCCCTCGAGGCCGGAGCCGCGTTCGCGCTGCCCAAGAAGAGCGAGTCGTTCGGCAAGCGCATGACCGCGCTCGGCACCGCCGGCTCTCAGCAGGCGCTGGAGCGGGGCTACTTCACGAAGGAGCGCAGCGGCGCCGCGCGGGTGCTCGGCTTCATCTCGATCGGCCTGATCGCGGTGCTCGCCGTCTTCATCGTGCTCGGCCTCGCCCTGCGCAACTCCCCCACGGCGTTCATCTGCATCATCATCGGCGTCGTGGCGCTCGTCCTCGCGCTCATGAGCGTCTCGAAGCACCGGGTCTACACGCCCGTCGGCGCCGAGTGGCGCGAGTACCTGGAGGGCGTCAGGCTCTTCATCCGGGTCGCGGAGGCCGACCGGCTGCAGATGCTGCAGTCGTACCAGGGCGCGGAGCGCCGGCAGGACGGCACGATCGACGTGATCCACCTCTACGAGAAGCTGCTCCCCTACGCCATGCTGTTCGGGCTCGAGAAGGAGTGGACCCGCGTGCTCACCGTGCGGTACGAGGAGTCCCCCGGATACGTGCCGATCTGGTATCCGGCGGTCGTCGCGCACGGGATCGGCGGCCTCGACTCGACGCTCTCGTCGTTCACGAGCTCCCTGAGCTCGTCCGTCAGCTACACCTCCAGCAGTTCCGGGGGCTCGAGCGGGGGCGGCTTCTCGGGCGGCGGTGGAGGCGGAGGTTTCAGCGGCGGCCGCTGAGCCCCGCCACCACCTCGCTCAGCCCGGTCCCGACTGCCCCGCCCGGTCGGGACTGCTCCCGGCCCGCCGCTCCGCTGCTCCGCTGCTCCTCCCCTCCGTCGCTCACCCGCCTCCTCCCCAGAGCCCCGCATCGGCGAGATCCCGATTCTCGTCGTTGCGCGCCGCCGCGAACGACACGAATCGGGATCTCGCGCAAGCACCCCGGTCTCGCTCTACCGGGTCAGACCGCCCTCCGGGGAAGCGCGGACACCGTCCGCGGCGACGGCCATTCCTCGAGCAGCCGCCGTATCGGCGCGGGCACCGGCCGAGGCGGGCGGCCGGTCGCCAGCAGCATCCGCCGGCCGGCGCGATCCGGATGGGCGAGCACCTCTTCGGCGTGGAACAGCCGGACCCGCCACCCGGCGTCCCGTGCCCGTTCGAGACGCGCGGCGTCGCGCAGGTACTGCTTGCGAGAGGTCCGGTGCTGCTCCCCGTCGTACTCGAAGAGCGCGCGGGAGAGTTCATCCGCGAGGTCGAAGCGTCCGATCCGCTTCCCGTCGCGATCCACGACCACGAGTTGCAGCGTCAACCCGGTGACGCCGGCTCGCTCTCCCGCCAGTCTGGTCGGCGTCTCCATCCGGGACTCCGCGCCGACCCGCGCGAGGCCGAGCGCAGAGCGGAGCCTCGTGACGCCGCGCCGATCGTTGTTCGCGCCCAGCAGCACGTGCAGATCCTCGAGTCGTGCTGCGGCGACCGGATCGAAGCGCGTCTCCGACTCGCGGATCAGCGCGTCGATCGCCACCACGATCTCCGTGAAGGGCAGCGTCGCGCACGCCTGCAGCAAGGCGGTCCCCGGAGGCGACACCGGCACCGGCTGATCGGTTTCAGGCGCACCGAGGAGCAGCGGGACCGACTCGCGGGTCGCCCGGTGCCCGCGGACCCCGCGCGCCCGCACCGGCGTCGTACCGGGTCGAGATTCGACATCGATCGGAGCGTTGTGCTCGACGTAGATCGCGCACCCCTGCAGCGCCAGGGCCGTGGCATGACTGAACCGCTCGCCGTCGCGGAGCCGCGGGAGGTACTCGAGGGCGCGTTCGTACAGCGAGTCGCCCCTGGACGCGAGCGAGCGAACCCCTGGATACGGGGCGTGCAGCGAGGAATGGCGCATCTGGCCCGGGGTGAAGCCGCGCACCGCCGCGTCGCGGACGAGAAACGGCTCCGCTCCGAAGGCCGCGAGAAGATCGCTCCGGTTTCGCCTGCGGTTCCGCATGGTCCATTGTCGGGCGCAGGGGGCGGTCGACGACGGATATCCCCAGGGCTGTCGCGCGCTCCGCACCGGACGGGCCGCCGAGCCGCACTGTGAGCGAAGCCCGAGCTTCCCCCGCGGGACCGCCCGAGACGGGTCGCACTGTCCGCGAGATCCCGATATCCGTCGTTGCGGCGGGCCGGATGCGACAGGAATCGGGATCTCGGCCCCGAAAGAGAGGTGCTGCCCCAGAGGAGGAGCTGCCCCCGCTCAGGAGAGGCGCTACGCCCGCTTCGTGTACTGCGCGCCGCCGAAGCCGAGGATCAGGTAGCCGATCGCGGCGAAGAGCCAGAGCAGGAAGAACGAGAAGGCCCCGCCCTTGCCGAAGCGCTCGCCGAGGCGGATCGCCACGAAGATCGAGAACACGATGTTGACGATCGGGATCAGGTAGAGCAGCGCCATCCAGGCCGAATAGCCAGCGACCTTCACGAGGATGAAGACGTTGACGATCGGGATGATCGCGAGGATGCCGGGATAGCCCGCCTTCGAGAACACCCGCCACAGCGCGATCGCGATGATGACGTACCAGGCGATCGCGAAGATGCCGTAGTTCTGGAACAGCGCGGTGATCTGCGCCTGATCGGTGATGTACTCCATGGCGTCCCCTAACCGGTCACGAGTGGTCTCAGAACCCGAGCCTACCGAGAGCCTTCGGATCGCGCTGCCATTCCTTGAGTACCTTGACGCGGAGCGACAGGTAGACGCGCCGCCCCAGCAGCGCCTCGATCTCCCGTCGCGCACGCTCGCCCACATCCCGCAGGCGCGCGCCGCCCTTGCCGATCACGATGCCCTTCTGGCTGTCGCGCTCCACGTAGATGGAGGCGTAGATCTCCAGGAGGCCGGGCCCCCCGTCGATCCCATCGCGCTCCTCGCGATCGTCCACGGTCGCCGCGAGCGAGTGCGGCAGCTCCTCGCGCGCGCCCTCGAGGGCGGCCTCGCGTATCAGCTCCGCGATCCGGTCGTCCTCCCCCTCGTCGGTGATCTGCGCGTCCTCGTAGAGCGGCGGCGAGGCCGGCATCAGCCCCAGCAGCACATCGGACAGCACGTCGAGCTGCTCCCGCGTGACCGAGGAGATCGGCACCACCGCGTCCCACTCGCGCAGGGTGCCGAGGCGGGTCAGCTGGTCGATGATCTCGCTCTTCGAGGCCTCGTCGACCTTGGTGAGGATCGCGACCTTCTTCGCGCGCGGGAAGTCGTCGAGGCGCTCGTTGATGAAGCGGTCGCCCGGTCCGAGCTTCTCGTTCGCCGGAACGCAGAAGCCGATGACGTCGACGTCGCCGAGCGTCGCCTCCACCAGGGCGTTCAGCCGTTCCCCGAGCAGCGTGCGCGGGCGGTGGATCCCGGGGGTGTCGACGATGATGAGCTGGCCGTCCGGACGGTGCACGATGCCGCGGATCGCCCGCCGCGTGGTCTGCGGCTTCGGGCTCGTGATCGCGATCTTCTCGCCGACCAGTGCGTTGGTGAGCGTCGACTTCCCCACGTTGGGGCGTCCGACGAAGGAGACGAATCCCGCGCGGAAGTCTTCGGGGCGGGATCTCGACTCGCCTGCGGCCCGCTCCATCGGCGGGACCCCGTCCGGCTCTTCGTTCATGATTCGTCCTCCTCATCGGATTCGCCGACCCACCGCGCCTCGACGGAGAGCAGCCGCTGCCGCTTCCGCTCCATGTCGGCCGCCGTCAGCTCGATGCCCGCGACCACCACGGTGTCGCCGGTCACCGGCAGCCGTCCCAGGTGCTTCACGAAGAGGCCGCCCACGCTGTCGACCTCGTCGTCCTCCAGCTCCCGCTCGAACAGCTCGCCCAGGCGCTCGGCCGAGAGCCGGGCGTTCACGAGGAACGACCCGTCCTCCTGCAGCTCGACCTCGGGCAACTCGCGGTCGTGCTCGTCGGAGATGTCCCCCAGCAGCTCCTCGATCAGGTCCTCGAGCGTCACCAGTCCCGAGATCCCGCCGTACTCGTCGACGACGAGCGCCAGGTGGTTCGAGTCCCGCTGCATCTGGCGCAGCAGCTCGTCGGCGCGCTGCAGCTCGGGCACGAACACCGCAGGCTTCATGATGCGGGTGACCGGCACCGTCTCCGCCTCCTCGGGCCGGCGCAGCACGAAGCCGCTCGCGTCGCGCAGATAGGCGATGCCGGCGACATCGTCGACCTCGCCGGCGATGACTGGGATGCGGGAGTGCCGCGCGGCGAGCAGCTGCTCGAGGGCGTCGCGCACGCTGTCCTCGCTCGAGACCGTGATCATGTCGATGCGCGGCACCATCACCTCGCGCACCAGCGTGTCGCCGAACTCCACCAGCGAGTGGATGTACTCGCGGTCGTCGTCCTCGAGCAGCGCCTGCTCCGCAGCCTGGTCGACCATCGAGAGCAGCTGCTGCTCGTCCCGGATGCGCGCCGAGCCGCGGCCCGGAGTGACCCGGTCGCCGAAGCGCGTGAGACCGATCGCGATGGGGCCGAGCAGCACGCGGATCGCGCGCACGGTCGGCGCCGCGAAGCGGATCACCCCCTCGGGCCGGTGCATGCCGACGGTACGGGGGCTCGATCCCACGAGCACGAAGGTGGTGGCCGTCATCACGAGGGTCGCGAGCACGAGTTCGAGCCACAGCGCCTGCAGCGAGTAGGCCAGCACGAGCGTGATGAGCACCGCGGAGAGCGTCTCCGCGAACACGCGCGCGAAGCTCAGCGCGTTCAGGTGCGCGGGCTCGTCCTCCGCGATGGCGCGGATGGCGCGTCCCGTGCGCGGCGAGTCGTCGGCGAGCGCCAGCAGCTCGGCACGGGATCGCACGCCGAGCGCGGCATCGGTCGCGGCGAGCAGGCCGCCCACCGCCATCAGCACGACGGCCGCCGCGAGCAGCAGCAGCGCGAGACCGAGCGTCATCGAGACCGCTCGTGCATCGCGAAGGCGAGCAGCAGGTCGCGCTGCAGGCCGAACATCTCGGCCTCCTCGTCGGGGGTCGCGTGGTCGAAGCCGAGCAGGTGCAGCATGCCGTGCGTCAGCAGCACCGACATCTCCTGCGCGAGATCGTGCCCGGCGGCCTCCGCCTGCAGCTCGGCCACCTGCGGGCAGATCACCACGTCGCCGAGCAGGCCCGCGGGTGTCTGGGCGTCCACGCGGCCCGGCCGCAGCTCGTCCATGGGGAAGCTCAGCACGTCGGTGGGGCCCGGCTCGTCCATCCACTGCACGTGCAGCTGCTCGATCGCGGCCTCGTCGACCAGCACCACGCCCAGCTCGGTGTCGGGGTGCACGTGCAGCGACTCCAGCACGAACGCCGCCAGGCGCTGCAGCCGGGCCTCCTCGACCGCGACGCCGGACTCGTTGTTGATCTCGACGCTCACCGGGCGTCTCCCTTCTGCTGCGCGATGCGCTCGCGCTCCGTCTGGTCGTAAGCCGAGTACGCGTCGACGATGCGGCTGACGAGGTTGTGCCGCACGATGTCGTCGGAGCCGAGCTCGGCGAAGTGGATGTCGTCGACGCCGCGCAGGATGCGGTTCACCACGCGCAGCCCGCTCGCGGCGATCGGCAGGTCGACCTGCGTGATGTCGCCGGTGACCACCATCTTGGAGCCGTAGCCGAGGCGCGTGAGGAACATCTTCATCTGCTCGGGGGTGGTGTTCTGCGCCTCGTCGAGGATCACGAACGACTCGTTGAGCGTGCGTCCGCGCATGTAGGCGAGCGGGGCCACCTCGATCGTGCCGCTCGCCAGCAGCTTGGGCACGACGTCGGGATCCATCATCGAGCCGATCGCGTCGAAGAGCGGCCGCAGGTACGGGTCGATCTTGTCCTCGAGCGATCCCGGCAGGTAGCCGAGCCGCTCGCCCGCCTCGACCGCGGGGCGGGTCAGGATGATCTTCGCCACCTCGCGGCGCTGCAGGGCCTGCACGGCCTTCGCCATGGCGAGGTACGTCTTGCCGGTGCCGGCGGGGCCGATCCCGAACACGATCGTGTGCGCGTCGATCGCGTCGACGTAGGCGCGCTGCCCCCGGGTCTGGGGGCGCACGGCGTGCCCGCGCACCGTGAGGATCGGCTCGCTGAGCACCTGCGCGGCCGTCGGCCCGTTTCCCTCGTGCACCATTCGGGTGACCTCTTTCACATCGCGGCGCGACACCGCGCCGCTGAGTCGTGCGAGCTGCAGGATCTCACGGACCACCGTCTCGGCCGTGCGCACGGCCGGGGCCGGTCCGCTCATCGTGAGCACCTGATCGCGCGCGTGGAAGGCGACTCGCGGGTGCTGCGCCTCGAGGTCGGCGATGAGCTGATCCCGGTGGCCGAGGAAGGAGGCCAGGTCGACCCCCTCCAGCAGCACGGTGCGCTGCAGTTCGGGCCCGTCCGGGGATCCGGCGTCGGGCGCGACCGGGAACTCCGCGTCAGGATCCAACGAGCGACCGCTCCTCGAGTGCGCCGGCGAGCACGTGCGCGTGCACGTGGAACACGGTCTGCCCCGCGCTCGCGCCGTTGTTGAAGATGAGCCGGTACTCGCCGTTCGAGAGCTGCTCGGCGAGCTGCTTCGCGACCGCGACCATCTCGGCGAGCAGTTCCGGATCGCCGGCGGCGAGCTCGGTCACGTCCGCGTACTCGGTGGTCTTCGGGATGACGAGCACGTGCACGGGCGCCTGCGGCGCGATGTCGGGGAACGCGATCACGCGCTCGGTCTCCGCGAGGATCTCGACCGGGATCTCGCCCGATACGATCTTGCCGAAGATGGTGTCCTGTGCCATGCCGACCAGTCTACCGGGCAGCGCTGCCGCCGGTTGAGCGGAGCGACGAAGGAGCGCGGTCGAAACCCTCCGCACCCCGTGGTTCCGACCGCGGGCTCAGCTCGATCGGCGGGGACGCCGCCTACCAGCGGTCGAGCGCCACGTTGAGCACCGCGAGCGCCGCGGGTCCCGCGGACGACGTGCGCAGCACGGTCGAGCCGAGCACGAGCACCCGCGCCCCCGCGGCCTCGAACGCGTCGAGCTCGTCGTCGGCGAGGCCGCCCTCGGGTCCGACGACGACGAGGATCTCCGCGGCCCGGGTCTCGAGCGCCGCGCACCGGGCGGCCCACGCCGAGAGCGTGCGATCCCCGCGCGGGTGCAGCACGACGACCTCGGCGCCCGCACCGCCCGCGATCTCGCACAGCTCGGCGAGCCCGACCGGGTCCCGCACCTCGGGGATCCGTGCTCTGAGCGACTGCTTCGACGCCTCGCGGGCGATCCGCCGCCACTTCGCGACGCCCCTGGCCGCCTTGTCCGATGCGCCGGAGCCGTCCCAGCGCGAGACCGAGCGCGCCGCCTGCCAGGGCACGACCGCGTCGACGCCGAACTCGGTGGCCTGCTCGACCGCGCGCTCGTCGCGGTCGCCCTTCGCGAGGGCCTGGACGAGCACGAGCGAGGTCTCCGGGACGCGTGCGCGGTGCACGGCTTCGAGCCGCACCGCGAAGCGGTCCTTCGCGACCGCCTCGACGATGCCCTCGCCGAGGGCGCCCGCGCCGTCGCCGATGAGGATCCTCTCGCCCGCACGGAGCCGGCTCACGCGCACCGCGTGTCGCGCCTCCTCGCCGGTGACCTCCACGAGGGCGCCGACGGTGAGCGCGCCCTCGTCGAGGTCCTCGCGGTAGTAGAGGTTGGCCACGGGCTCAGCCCTGGCGGAAGAAGCGGTCTCGGATCTTGCCGAAGAAGCCCTGCTGGAACTCACCGAGGTGGGGCGGCTCGTCCTTGCGCAGCGAGGCGAGCTGGCGCACCAGATCCCGCTCCCGGCTCGAGAGCTTGGTCGGCGTGACCACCTGCACCGCGATCTTCAGGTCGCCCCGGGTCGTGCTGCGCAGGCCCTGGATGCCGCGACCGCGCACCGTGAGCACGTCGCCGGACTGCGTGCCCGGCTCGATCACGACCGCGGCCTCTCCGTCGAGCGCGGCGAGCTTCGCCTCGGCGCCGAGGATGGCGTCGGTCATCGAGAGCTGCATGGTGCAGAGCAGGTCGTTGCCGTCGCGGCTGAAGATGTCGTGGTGCATCACGCGGAACTCGATGAAGAGGTCGCCGTTGGGGCCGCCGCCCGGCCCCACCTCGCCGCCGCCGCGCATCTGCATGCGGGTGCCGGTGTCGATGCCGGAGGGGATGTCCACGGGGATCGTGCGCCGCTCGCGCACGCGTCCCTTGCCGCCGCACTCCACGCAGGGGTGCTCGATGACGGTGCCGTAGCCCTGGCAGCTGCCGCAGGGGTGCATGGTCACGACGTTGCCGAAGAGGGAGCGCACCTGGCGCTGCACCTGCCCGTGCCCGCCGCAGACGTCGCAGGTGACGGGGTGGGTGCCCGGCTGGCAGCAGCTGCCCTGGCAGACGCCGCAGAGCACCGCGGTGTTGACGGTCACGTCGCGCTGGGCGCCGAAGATGACCTCCTCGAGCGACACGTCCACCCGGATCATCGCGTCCTCGCCGCGCTCCGCGCGCGAGCGGGGGCCGCGCTGACCCGCGCCGCCGAAGCCGCCGCCGAAGAAGGTCTCGAAGATGTCGCCGAAGCCGCCCATGCCGGCCTGCCCGCCGCCCAGGTCGTATCGCTGGCGCTGCTCGGGATCGCTCAGCACGTCGTAGGCGTGCGTCACGCTCTTGAAGCGCTCCGCGGCGTCCTCGCTGGGGTTCACGTCGGGGTGCAGCTCGCGCGCGAGCCGTCGATAGGCCTTCTTGATCTCTTCGGGCGTCGCCTCGCGCGACACGCCGAGGGTCTCGTAGTGGTCGGCCACTGTGTCAGCTCCTCAGGGTGGGGGGGGTGATGATGAACGATTCGCGGGTGGGATCGGGTTATTGATCCTCGCCCAGCAGGCGGTTGAGGTAGCGCGCGACGGCGCGCACCGCGGAGATGTTCGCGGCGTAGTCCATGCGCAGCGGGCCGAGGACGCCGAGCTTCGAGACGGAGGCGCCCTCCTGCTCGTAGTTCGAGGCGATCACGGAGGTGGCCGACAGGCCGTACACCTCGTTCTCCCGCCCGATCGACGCGGCGACCTCCCGGCCGTCCTGCACCAGCTCGTCGAAGAGCCGCAGCAGCGTGACCTGCTCCTCGATCGCCTCGAGCACCGCGGGCAGCGCCACCCCGAACTCTCCCGGGCGGGAGATGTTGGCGGCTCCCGCGACGGCGATGCGGTCGTTGCGATTCGCCTGCAGCTGGCTGCGCACGACCTCGAGCACCCGGCGCACCAGATCGGCCTCGCCGGGTCGCGCCTCGGTCTCCGCGCGCGCCTCGAGCTCGCCGACCGCCGACACCGCGGTCTCGACATCGGCGCCCACGGCCGCCGCGGCGATCTCCTCGCGGAGCCCGTGCACCCAGGCCTCGGTGACGCGGGACGCCGGGAGCCAGGCGACCTGCTGCTCGACGACGCCGCTGCCGAGGATCAGCACGCACAGCACCCGGTCCTCGCCGATGGCGACGAGGTCGATGTGGCGCACCACGGTGCGCCGCAGGGAGGGGTACTGGGCGACGGCGACCTGATTGGTGAGCTGCGCGAGCAGGCGCACCGTGCGCGCCATGACGTCGTCGAGATCCGTCGACTCCCCCAGGAAGCGCTCGATGGCGGTGCGCTGCGCGGTGGTCAGCGGGCGGATCCTGGCGAGCGTGTCGACGTAGAGCCGGTACCCCTTGTCGGTGGGCACCCGACCGGAGGAGGTGTGGGGCTGCGCGATGAGCTCGTCCTCCTCGAGCAGCGCCATGTCGTTCCGGATCGTGGCCGCCGAGACGCCGAAGCTGTGACGGTCCACGATGGCCTTCGAACCGACGGGCTCGTTGGAGGACACGTAGTCGCTGACGATGGCGTGCAGAACCGCCAGGCTGCGCTCGGATACCATCGCCCCTCCTCACCCTGGCACTCGAACAATCCGAGTGCCAAGTCTAGCGCAGCGAGCTGACCGCACCGGCGGGGGCGCTGCCGTTCGCGGCGGGCGCAACCCGCCGCGAACGGCGAATGCCGGGGGCGGAGATCCCCCGGCATTCGCCGTGCTGCGCGCGTCGAGCCGCTACAGCTTGTCGCCGCGGTAGAGGAACGCGGCCATCGCCTCGCGCGTCACGCTGCTCTTCGGCGCGTACGTCGGCTTGCCCGAGTCCTGCTTGATGCCGGTCGAGAGACCGCTGTCGAACATCCACGCGATCTGCGCGTAGAACTGGTCGCTCGGGCGCACGTCGGCGAACGGCGACACCTTCGGAACGGTGTAGCTCCTGTCGGCGTTCGCCCGGTTCATGAACGCGGCCATCGCCTCGCGCGTGATCTTCGACTTCGGCGCGAAGTGCGGCTTGCCCGAGGCCTGTTTGATGCCCGTCGACAGCTTCCTGTCGTACATCCACGCGATCTGGGTGTAGAACTTATCGCCCGGCTTGACGTCCGCGAACGGCGACACCTTCGGTGCGCGGTAGTTCTTCGGGGCCTCCAGGCGGTACAGGAACGCCGCCATGGCCTCGCGGGTCACCGCGCTCTTCGGCTCGTAGTCGTAGTAGACCTTGCCAGAGGCATCGGTCTTCTTGATGCCGGTCGAGAGGCCGCGCTCGGCCATCCAGGTGATCTCCTTGGAGAACTTGGTGTCCGGGGTCACGTCGGCGAACTCCACGGGGGGCTTGGGCTCCTCGGGATCCACCGGGTCCACCGGATCCGCGGCCTTCGTGAAGGCGGTCGTCGTGCCGTTGAAGCTGACCGACTCGACGGTGGCCACGGCGCCGGCTCCGTCGACCGTGAAGCCGTAGGCCAGCACGTCGTGCTGCCCGAGCGCCGCGACGATGTCGTCGAGCGGGGCTGCGGTGTTCCGCGGAACGAGCACACCCCCGCTGCCGTCGACGATGTCGGCCGACGACACCCAGCCGGCGGAGCCGATGGCACCGCTCCCGGCCACCGGAGCGCGCAGCGTGGTGAACCGCGGAGCGTCGTCCTCGCCGAAGAGCTGCCCTTCGGGGTAGTAGAAGACCGGCACCTGGGTGAAGATCGCGGCACCGCCCTCGGCCGCGTCGACGGTCATCGCCGCCGCGAAGCCCGCGGCGTTGCGCTGGAAGTCCTCCGGGGCGAAGCCGTTGATCAGCTGCGACTTGCCCGTCACCCGGAGGCCCAGGGTCGCGCCGCCCTCACCGGCGACCGTCTCGAAGGTGCCTCGAGTGGCCTCCTGGCCCGGCTCGACGCTCTCGTGCCAGCCCGGGTAGCTCTCCTCGTTCGGACGGATGTCGGCGGCCGTCACGTACTCGGTCGCGGGAGCCGCCGGGGTCGCGACGTTCTCGGCGTAGAACCTCGTCGTGACGCCGTCGGCGGTGAAGGACGAGACGAGCACGTCGCCGCTCGCGGTCTTGTCCACGTGGAAGCCGGCGCCGATCGGGAACGCGTCGCCGTCGAACGCGGCCTCCCACTGCTCGAGGGTCGCGGAGGCGTGCGCGCCGTAGCCCGCGATCGCGCGGCTCGTGGTCCAGACCGTCGAGTCGCTCGAGGGCGCCCGCAGCGTCGTCCAGGCCTCTCCGCTGGTCCAGACGCCGTCGCCGTTCGAGTCGAGCCGCAGCGGGATCTGGTAGAAGACCTTGCCAGGATCCGAGGAGACCACCTGCAGGCTCTCCGCGAGCGCCACCACCGACGGCCCCTGCGCCGTCTCGGCGACATCGTTGCCGTTGCCCTTGATGACGGTCGTATCGACGCCGCCGGCCGCGACCAGGCCGTTGCGCGCCTGCGCCGCCTCCTGCGCCTTGCTCGGGTCGAAGTGCCAGTCGTTGTAGATGTCCGATTCGGTCTCGGTGTCGGACACCTTCTTGAGATCAGCCGCGAGCACGTGCTCGATGGAGGGCACCGGCGCCGCCTGAGCGGCGCCCGCACCCGCGACGAGCCCGCCGGCGGCCAGCGCCGAGACGCCGAGCACGGCGAGTGGTTGGCGAAGTTTCATGATACGAACAGCTCCCCTACTTCGTTGTAACTGCGTGAATATCCCACAGGGAAGCAGAGGCATGGAACAGCCACCCCCGAAGTTCTCCCCCGTCTCAAAATACTCAAACGGGATCCAAGTTTCAAACGGACACCCCGGCTCAACCGAGCAGTCGATGCACCACCGTATCAGCGAGGAGGCGCCCGCGCAGCGTGGGAACGACCCGGGCGGGACGCCCCGGTGCCGCGATCGCGGCGCGGCCGTCGAGAAGTCCGTCGGCGATGAGCTGCGGGATCGCGCCGCGCTCCGCCGGGGTGAGCACGTCCGCGGGCAGCCCGTCCGAGATCCTCGTCTCCAGCAGGATCCGCTCCTCCCGCCGGGCCTCGCCGCTCAGCGCCTCCCGCGCGTGCGCCGGGGAGACCCCGGCCGCGATGCGCTGCGCGTACGCGCCGGGGTGCTTCACGTTCCACCAGCGCACGCCCCCGACGTGGCTGTGCGCACCCGGACCCGCAGCCCACCAGTCCTCGCCCGTCCAGTAGGAGAGGTTGTGGCGCGAGCGGGTCTCCGCACTGCGCGACCAGTTGCTGATCTCGTACCAGGAGAGGCCCTCGGCGGAGAAGCGGGCGTCGGCGAGCTCGTACATCTCGGCGTGCAGATCCTCGTCGGGCTCCGGCACGTCGCCCCGGCGGATCTGCGCCGCGAGCTTCGTGCCCGGCTCGACGATCAGCGCGTAGGCCGAGATGTGATCGGGATCGGTCGCGAGGGCCGCGTCGAGCGAGCGCTCCCAGTCGGCGAGGCTCTCCCCCGGCGTGCCGTAGATGAGGTCGACGCTCACCTGCAGGCCGGCCTCGCGGGCCCAGCGGGTGACGAGCGGGATGCGCTCGGGCGTGTGCGTGCGGTCGAGGGTGCGCAGTACGTGCGGCACCGCCGACTGCATTCCGAAGCTGACGCGCGTGAAGCCGGCCTCGGCGAGCCGCCGCAGATAGACCTCGTCGACCGAGTCCGGGTTGGCCTCGGTCGTCACCTCGGCGCCCGGCGCCAGGCCCCACTCGTCGCGGATCCGCTCGAGCATCGCGACGAGATCGTCCGCCGGCAGCAGCGTGGGGGTGCCGCCGCCGAAGAAGACCGTCGAGGCCGCGCGATCCGGCACCCCGGCGCGGCGCAGCACGGCGGCCCCGAAGCTCAGCTCCTCCCGCACCTGGCCGGCGTAGTCGTCGCGACGGGTGCCCCCGAGCTCGCTCGCGGTGTAGGTGTTGAAGTCGCAGTAGCCGCAGCGCACGCGGCAGTAGGGCACGTGCACATACACGCCGAAGCGGCGCTCGGAGGCGCCATGGGCGACGCTCTCGGGCAGCGATCCGTCGGCCGGAGCCGGATCCCCGTCGGGGAGGATGCTGGGCATCGAGACCTAGTCCGCGGCCTGCGCGCCCGGTGCGAGCGACGCGATCTGCTCCTTGGCCGAGTCGATCGCGACGCGGATCGCCGAGCGGCTCTTGAGGCCGAGCAGTCCGTTCTTCGGTGCGAACAGGAAGCCGCGGGCGACCGCCCAGACCGTGTCGTCGTCGCGGTGCTCGACGGCGAAGAGCTGCTCGCCCACCGCGCCGTTCTCGTCGCTCGTGCCCCAGGCGAACCCGACGCGGCGATCCTCCTCCACCGTGTAGACCACCAGCACGCCGCGCGGATCCTGCCCCTCGGCGTGCAGCATCGCGGTCGTGCCCGCAACGAGATAGGGCTCGCCGTCCGGCCCGAAGTGCTCCTCGACCGCGTCGGCGGCCTGCGGCGCGCCGGCGTCGTCGAAGGTCGGGCCGGTGTAGAGCGCTCCCGCGCCGCGCACGACGTCCTCGACCCGCACGCCGGCGCCGCGCTGCGCACCCCAGGTCATCAGCAGGTTCGAGACCAGCAGGAAGCGATCCGGACCGCTGCCGAGCCGCAGCTCCTCCTCGTACGGGGTGCTGCCCTCGGGTGGGAAGCGCATGAGATCCGCCTGCTTCGAGGCACCCACCGCGGCGTACGCGACGGGCATCTCGACGTGGCTGCTGCGCTTCGGCTGCTCCTTCTTGCTCACTTCTTGACCTCCTTGCCCTCCACGTCTCCGGAGAGGGCGGCGATGAACGCCTCCTGCGGCACCTCGACGCGTCCGACCATCTTCATGCGCTTCTTGCCCTCCTTCTGCTTCTCGAGCAGCTTGCGCTTCCGGCTGATGTCGCCGCCGTAGCACTTGGCGAGCACGTCCTTGCGGATCGCGCGGATGGTCTCGCGGGCGATGACGCGCGCGCCGATCGCGGCCTGGATGGGCACCTCGAACTGCTGCCGGGGAATGAGCTTGCGCAGCCGCTCAGCCATCATCGTGCCGTAGTGGTAGGCGTTGTCGCGGTGCACGATCGCGCTGAACGCGTCGACCTTGTCGCCCTGCAGCAGGATGTCGACCTTCACGAGGTCGGCCTCCTGATCCCCCATGGGCTCGTAGTCGAGGCTCGCGTACCCCTGGGTGCGGCTCTTCAGGTGGTCGAAGAAGTCGAACACGATCTCGCCGAGCGGCATGCTGTAGCGCAGCTCAACGCGCTCGCCGAGGTACTCCATGCCGAGCAGGCTGCCGCGGCGGCTCTGGCAGAGCTCCATGATGGCGCCCACGTAGTCCTTCGGGGCGAGGATCGCGGTCTTCACGACCGGCTCGCGCACGCTCGCGATCTTGCCGTCGGGGTACTCCGAGGGATTCGTGACCGTGACGGTCTTGCCGTCGTCGGTGGCGACCTCGTAGATCACGCTGGGCGCGGTGGCGATGAGGTCGAGGTCGAACTCGCGGCGCAGGCGCTCGGAGATGATCTCGAGGTGCAGCAGGCCGAGGAAGCCGCAGCGGAAGCCGAAGCCCAGCGCCACCGAGGTCTCGGGCTCGTATTGCAGCGCGGCGTCGGAGAGCTTGAGCTTGTCGAGCGCCTCGCGCAGGATCGGGTAGTCGCTGCCGTCGAGCGGGTAGAGGCCGGAGAACACCATCGGCTTCGGATCCGTGTAGCCGGGCAGGGCCTCCTGGGCCGACCCCAGCTTGGTGGTGACCGTGTCGCCGACCTTCGACTGGCGCACGTCCTTCACACCCGTGATGAGGTAGCCCACCTCGCCCACGGCGAGGCCCTTCGTCGGCGTCGGACCGGGCGAGGACACGCCGATCTCGAGCGCCTCGTGCTCCGCCTTCGTCGACATCATCAGGATCTTCTCGCGCGGGGTCAGCCGCCCGTCGACCATGCGCACGTAGGTGACGACGCCCCGGTAGGGGTCGTAGACCGAGTCGAAGATCATCGCGCGGGCGGGGGTGTCGATGTCGCCGGTCGGTGCGGGGATGCGCTCGACCACCCGGTCGAGCAGTTCCTCGACCCCTGCGCCGGTCTTGCCCGAGACCTTCAGGATGTCCTCGGGGTCTCCGCCGATGAGGTCGGCGATCTCCCGCGCCACCCGCTCGGGGTCGGCCGCGGGCAGGTCGATCTTGTTGAGCACCGGGATGATCTCGAGATCGTTCTCCATCGCCAGGTACAGGTTGGCGAGGGTCTGCGCCTCGATGCCCTGCGCGGCGTCGACGAGCAGGATCGCGCCCTCGCACGCGGCGAGCGAGCGCGACACCTCGTAGCTGAAGTCGACGTGCCCCGGGGTGTCGATCATGTTGAGGGCGTAGTCGTCGTCCAGTCCCTGAGCCTGTCGAAGGGCCCAGTGCATGCGCACGGCCTGCGACTTGATCGTGATGCCGCGCTCGCGCTCGATGTCCATGTTGTCGAGGTACTGCGCGCGCATATCGCGGTCGGAGACGGTGCCCGTGATCTGCAGCATGCGATCCGCGAGCGTCGACTTGCCGTGGTCGATGTGCGCGATGATGCAGAAGTTGCGGATCTTCGCGGGGTCGGTCGACGCCGGCTCTGGGGGGTTCACACTGCGAGGAGACATTGCGAGCAATTATCGCACGAGCGGAGCGGGACGACCGACCGGGACGGCTCCCGTTCTGCGAGGATGTCTGCATGCCCCAGGTCGCCGCCCTCTACCGCTATCCCGTGAAGGGCTTCACACCCGAACCCCTCGAGCGGCTGACCGTGCAGGCCGACGGTCGCGTCGCCGGGGACCGGGTCCTGGCGTTCCGATTCGCCGACGCGGCCGCGCCGGAGAAGCGGGACGGGCTCGACTACTGGCCGAAGGCCAGGGGACTCTCCCTGCAGGACTTCCCCGCGCTCGCCGCGCTGCGCCTCGCGTACGACGAGGCGGCGCTGCGGGTGCGCATCACCCACGAGGAGCGGACGCTCGTGGAGGCCGGCCTCGACGAGGCGGGCCGGAAGCGCATCGTCCGGGCGGTCACCGGCTTCGCACTCGGCACCCGGGAGGGATCCCGCCTGCGCCGCCCGGGCCGGCTGCCGCTCGCGCTCGTCGGAGACGGAGTCGGCTCTCGCTTCCAGGACCGGCCCCGCGGCTTCGTGTCGGTCCACGGGCGCGCCAGCGTCTCGGCGCTGGGCGACGCCCTCGGATTCCCGGTCGACGACCGCCGCTTCCGGTCGAACATCGCGGTCGACGGCATCGGGCCGTGGGAGGAGCTCGACTGGGCCGGCCGCGTGCGGATCGGCGACGTCGTGTTCCGCACGGAGGGACCCATCGTGCGCTGCCTGGCCACCCACGCGAACCCCGACACCGGGGTGCGTGACGCGCGCGTGCTCACGACGCTCACGCAGCGCATCGGCCAGGCCGAGCCGACGCTCGGCCGTCTCCTGCTCCCGGCCGATCCCGATCCCGCTCCCGATCCCGCGGATGCCGCAGCGGGGCCGGATGCCGCCGCGGGGCGCAAGGCGCTCGGGACGATCCGGGTCGGCGACGAGGTGGAGGTCCTCTGAGCCGTCGGGACCCGCGGAGCCGGGCGCACCGCTCCTCGACGTGCACTGGGCGCGCCCGGCGGATTCTGCTAAGCTTGATTCTTGGCTTGCGTGTGGATCGAATCCGCACATCCCGCGAGGTGCCCTCTCTCACCGAGCGGAACAACCGTCAACCTTTACGTTTTAAGGACACAACTCAACGTGGCAAACATCAAGTCGCAGATCAAGCGCATCAAGACCAACCTCAAGGCGACCGAGCGCAACAAGGCGTACAAGAGCGAGCTGCGCACCGTCGTGCGCGCGACCCGCGAGGCCATCGCCTCGGGCGACAAGGCCGCCGCCGAGGCGAAGCTGCTGGTCGCCGGCAAGAAGCTCGACAAGGCCGCCTCCAAGGGCGTCATCCACAAGAACCAGGCGGCGAATCGCAAGTCGAAGCTCGCCGCTCAGGTCGCAGCGCTCTGAGCCTGCCCCGCACCGCTTCGAAAGGCCCCGCTCCGGCGGGGCCTTTCGCGTTTCAGTGCCCGGCGTCCGCGCCGATCGAACCGGCGGGGCGAGGCGGGTCGCCCACCCCCGGCCCGCCTCACCCCGCCGCCGGGCCCGACCACAGCGAACGGCGAGAGGCGGATAACGCGGGTGAATCGCGAGAATCTCCCGCGTTATCCGCCTCTCGACGGAACGGGCCTCGGGGGCTGCGCCGATCGGGTCGCGCCGTCATCCTGCGCGGAGCGAGCGCAGCGCCCGTCGGCGCGATCCCCTAGCGTCCCCGCTTCGCCACGAACAGCAGGTACTTCTCGAGTGCGTACTCGGGATCGCGGCTGCCGCCCTTGAGCAGCCACTCCGTCTCGGCCGCGAGGTCGATGCACCGCGCGAGATCCTCCTCGCGCCAGCCGCGCACCTCGCGCTGGGCCCGATCCACCTGCCAGGGCGCCATGCCGAGCTCCTTCGCGAGCTGACCGCTCGATCCGCGCGCCCCGTAGACACGTGCCATCGCGCGCACCTTCATGTTGAGGGCGGCGAGCATCGGGATCGGGTCCGTACCGGTGGAGAGCGCCTGGCGCAGCAGCACCAGCGCATCGGCCGCCCTCCCCGCCGTCGCCGCGTCCGCCACTTTGAAGGCGTTGGTCTCCACACGCCCCTCGGTCGCGCGGTTCACCTCCTCCTCGCTGATCCGCGATCCCGCATCCGACACCAGCTGCGCGCACGCGCCGGCGAGCTCCCCGATGCCGCCCGAGTACGCGGCGACGATCATGCGCAGCGCGCCCGGCGTGATCTGGGCCCCGAGCCGGCGGAACTCCGCCTGCGCGAAGGCCAGGCGGTCCTGATCCTTCTTCACCTCGGCGCACAGCACCTCGATGCCGCCGCCGGCGCCGCCCCGCACGAGATCGAGCAGCGCCTTGCCGCGCTGCCCCCCGGCATGGCGCAGCACGAGCGTCGTGTCCTCCGCCGGCTCGGCGACGTAGCGCTTGGCGTCCTCGAGGAACGCATCGGAGCACTTCTCGACGCCCTCGACGCGGATGAGCCGCGGTTCGGCGAAGAGCGAGGGGCTCGCGATCGTGAAGAGTTCGCCCGCGGTGTAGCTCGCGGCGTCGACATCGTGCACCTCGAGGTCGCTGTGCGCCTCGAGCAGCGCGGTGCGGATCGCCTGGGTCGCGCGGTCGGCGAGAAAGGCCTCCGGCCCGCTCACGAGCACAACGGGCGCCGGGCGGGCCTCGATCCAGTCGAGCTGCGGGATCTTCGTCTTCGCTCCTCGTGCTGCTGCCACCCCTCAACCCTACTGGCTTCGCGGCGCCGCGGAACCTGCCCCCCGGCGACTCAGGCCCCGTCGATCACCCGGGCCCTCGCGTCGAACGGGAGGTGGAAGGTGAAGGCCACGGGCGTGTCCCCCTGCTCGTGGAAGTAGTCGAGACGGGAGGTGGCCTCGGTCCACGTGACCTGATGGCCGGGTTCGATCCACCAGAGGCAGTAGTTCGGCCAGGGGCACTGCAGGAACGAGTTCGCGCCCCGAGATGCGGGGCGGTGCAGCCGCTCGTAGGCGAAGCTCCTGACCCCCGCGTAGTCCTTCCAGACGGACAGCGTCTGGGCGGCACCGCATGGCTCCTTCGCCGCCGTGAGGCTGAGATCCGGCACGGCGTACGCTCCCCACGGCCCCCAGTCCCCCGGATCGCTCTCGAGCACCTCGTCTCCGTCGGAACGGACCGCGCGCGCGATCAGACCAGGCGCGTCCTCCTCCACCTGGAACACCCGACTCGCCTGCGCAGCGAAGCGGCCCGCCTGCTCCCGGTCATTCGTCGATCGCTGAATGGCGCATGTGATCAGGGCGACCTGCAACGGCACTCCTTCTCCTCTGTGTCCGGCGGCGAGATCCCAGGGGTTCTCGGCCGTTGCGCTGTCCCCGTCACCCGGGATGCGCTCTCGGCCGGAGCCGGTCTCTCGCCCGAGACCGGGCCGCCTCGCACCTGGGAGTGATAGACAGATGTAAATCTCAGTCCGGAGATTAGCACTCAGAATCGGAACCAACTCACATCACCGGCCCGCTCGTTACCGGAACGTGACCTTCGGTCTCAGAGGTTTCTTCCGATCGCAGCAGTCGAGTGCCCTCGGCCCCGACAGGGATCCGTCGGGCGGCGACGCGACCGCGGTGAGAACGAGGCGTGGGACCCGGTGCGCAAGCCGGTGAACAGGCGCCGGGCGGCGCGGGAACCGGCATGGGATGTCCCTCCCTGCTCGACCCCCGAATGGAACTCCGGCATTGCCCGGCGAAAGGCGATCCGGTGAGGTGATGACAACGCTCATCGCATCATCCGTGATGGCTATCAGCTCTGCAGCGCAAGCAATCGATGAGCACAGCGTTGCGCCACAAGGCACCGTCCCGGATCGAACGATCTACGTAGACGAGCGGGCTCCGCTTCCTTCGGGAGACGTGGCAAGCCGCAGCATCTCAGACTCAACCCTGATCGAGATATTCGAGGGCGAAGGAGAGAGCTTTCCAGTCATCCCGAAGTCGGGCGGGTCGATCCAAGTCGTGTACCTGGACGCCGTTCCTCTCGTCAGCACTGAACCAGAACCATCTACGGCTGCACGCCCAGCCTGCACGAAATCATCGACCGTGTACGCACCCTGAAAAGTTGGAGCGGCAGCGCACCTGACCACCTCCGGAACGATATCGGCCGATTGCGTTTCGGGAGATGGTGTGACTTCTGGAA